>JBLMWN010000223.1:0-5849 GCA_050257255.1 Betaproteobacteria bacterium
TCGAATCCTCGCACAAAGGGCTCGCCAGTAAACGGGATGATCTCGAATTCAAAGGCAAAGACGTACGTCGTCGGAAGCAGGTGGCCTCCGATTGCGGTAAAGTCTCTCCGGGCAAGGATCGCATGGAGATGGGGAAAGACCGCGTCGTCCTTGATGGAGATGTTGCCCTTCAGTGACACGATTTCAAGGGACTCCGGGAACGCCCTTTCCTCATAGGTCCTGGTCTCTGCGTTATAGTAGGCGAGGCGTGCTTCGGTGACTGCCCCGATTCCGGAAATGATGCCTGCTGAGATATGGTACTGTTTCATGACGCCAAAGAGCCCTTCGAGAATGTCCGCGCCTTTGTCAAGGCTCCCTTGATAGATGCGATTCATTTGAAATTCTCTGGCCATCATAGGTATCTCTCCTTTTTGTTATTGTGCGCCGATTCATGTCAGGAGAACTGCTGGCATTTTCGGGAGGATCAGATCAGGCTTACCGCAAAGCCGCCGGGGACGCAAAACGCAAATCGGGTACCAGAAAGGCTTAGTGGGCGTTGCATCCCGGACTGACCTATATTATTAGATCCATGAAGACCGAACAATCACCAAAAAAAGATAGCATCAAGGTAAATAAATCAACTTCTGACACAACGCTCCCGCGTGTCTCTTTTCCATTTGCGGACTCGCTGCTTTGGGGACTATAGTCTGTCCCTTATCTTCTCTCGGCTGTTCGACGGGCGATGCTTCCCAACTCCGCTGAGCGGGTGGCCATCATGCCTGATGAAAAGAGCAGGCGCCCTGCGGTGATCACTTCCCTGGTCATGATAGCATCGGACGAGAGGGAAAGGTCGGCTATGGTGCCGTTCAGGGGCGACCGCTCCGGTGGCCAGCAGCCGCCAATCGCGAGGTCCTTGTACATCGGCACGACGCTTTTGATTTCGTTCATGATATCAGTGACAGAGGCGTATGTCATGCGGTCGCCCATCCGATTCGCAAGCATTTGGGTGATTTCCCAGTCCGGCTTCGATTCGGCAAGAGGTTCTTCAGCCTTGTTAAGACGTCGCAGTCTCCGTTCAATGGTCGTGATGGTCCCGGATTTCTCGATAAAGCTCGCAGCGGGAAGAACCACGTGAGCGCGCCTGGCCGTCTCGGAAAAGAAGATATCCTGTACCACGAGAAATTCCAGCCTCTGCAGCGCAGGGCCGAGATCAGGGTCGCTTCCCGCCGGATCGTCGCCCATGATGTAAAGAGCGGCGAGCCCGCGCCCGATCCCGCTCATCATTTCCACGGCGTTCATACCCGGAGTTTCCGGCAAAGCCGCATCCCACGTCTTCCCGAACAGAGCCCGCGTACCGGCGTCCGCGTTGCGATACCCTGGATAATAGTCCGGCATCATCCCCATGTCCAGAGCTCCCTGGATGTTTCCCCGCATAATGACGGGATAATAGGTGATGCTCTTCAGCACCCCGGCCATCTCCTGTATGAGCGCCAAGGTCTCGGGAGAGGGCCGCGAGGGAATGATGACGGCCACGCTGCGGGCAGGCATGAGCATCTCAACAGCCTGCCTCATCCGGTCGCTCACGGCTCTCCGCGTGCTTCGAAGGGCTGCGGTCAGGCCGGCGAGCGAAGCGTCGGCGTCCTGCGGAATGACCACGGACGCGATCCTGTTGAACTTGTTCTCTCCCCTGTTTACGAGGATAAGCCTGCTCCCCTGCCTGTTTACCGCGCGGACAATCTCGATTCCCAGGAGAGGATTGACTTCTCCCGCGTCCTTGTCGAGAAGAAGAACAACATCCTGTTCTCCCATCCTGGCGAGCTCTCCGGAGAAAAAGGTCGCGTTCAATCCACGGGGGAGCTTGAGGCGTGCAAGCAGATCGACATTGTTCGTGCCGACTACGGTCCGCATGAATTTCTGAAACAGGTAATTGTCTTCATTAGTCGTCCTGACAGAGCCAAGACCGCCTATGCTGTCAGCGCCGCGCCGGTTCCTGATCACCCTGAGATTGGTCGCGATGACGGAGAGGGCGTCTTCCCAGGAGCAGTCAACGAGTTTTCCGTCGACCCGCATCTTCGGTGTGGCGAGCCGCTCCTCATGGCGCACGGCATCCCATCCGAACCTGCCCTTGACGCAGAGGTACTGATCATCGGATGAACGCACCCGCACCACGGCCCCCCGGTGCCTGTCCAGGATGATAGGGCAACCGCAGCCGCAGAACGTACAGGTGGACGGGGTCTGTTCGAGGTTCCATGCGCGGGCCTTGAATTTGAACTGTTTCGTAGTCAACGCGCCCACCGGGCAGATCTCGACGCACTCGCCGCAGAATTCGCAGTCCAGGGGGCCTCCGAAGGCGGCGCTGATCCTGGAGCGGCCTCCCCTCATGGAGAACGTCAGCGCGCCCACCCCGCACCGCTCGGAGCACACGCGCACGCACTTGCCGCAGAAGATGCAGCGGTTCTGGTTCCGCTCGATAGCGGGTGACCCGTAATCCGAAGGCGCCGTCCTCTTTTCTTCCGCGAACTCACCCGGACCGAGTCCGTACTCGTGCACCAGGTCCTGGAGCCGGCACTCTCCCGCCTTGTCGCAGACCGGGCAGTCGAGGGGATGGTTGATGAGGAGGAGTTCGAGGATGGCCTTCCGCGCCTCGACGACCGCCGGGCTCATGGAATGCACCGTCATGCCGTCGGCCACAGGCGTGGTGCATGCCGGGAGGACCCTCCGCGGAGGCCCTTCCACCTCGACCATGCAGATCCTGCACGCGCCGTACGGATGGAGCCTGTCGTCATGGCACAGAGTGGGTATCTTGACCCCCGCGCCGGTTGCGGCTTCGAGGATCGATGCACCGGCGTTCGCTTTTACGACTTTTCCGTCAATAATAAGCGTCAGCTGCATATCGCCTTCCGAGTGGAGCCCCCTCAGGCTGGGGCCGGGGGCTCCTAAAATCATACGCGATTCGTCTCATCCTAAAATTTAAATCAAATTTTTGAGCCGAACCAAAAGCAAAGAAATGTTCTCGCAAAGACGCCAAGCGCGCAAAGAAAGGCCAATCATTCGGGTTTAAAACCAGAATATTTAAAGATTTCCTTTGCGTCCTCCGCGTGCTCTGCGAGAGACGCCTTTGGTTTTTCTTTATCGGTCTGAAACATTGCTTCGCTAAGATTCCGGGTCCTTTGTTTTTTGGTTATTGGATATTGTTTGAGATTTGGCGCCTGCCATTTGGGGCATCCCCGCAGGCATCATCTCCCTGCATTTCTTTTTCGAGCATCCGTGATTTCGGATGCACTGGTCGTAATCTTCGCGGAAATGCTTGATACTCGACAGGACCGGCTGGATTGCGCCCTCGCCCAGAGGGCAGAAGCATTTTCCTTTCATCTTTCCGCAGATGTTCAGCAGGAGATCAACGTCTCCCTCCCTGCCTCCTCCCCACAGCATGCGGGAATAGACCTGATGGAGCCAGCCTGTGCCCTCGCGGCACGGCGTGCATTTTCCGCAGGATTCATGCTGGAAGAACCTGGCGAGGACTGCCGTTGCGTGCACCATACAGGCCGTGTCGTCCATCACGATGATCGCGCCCGATCCGAGCATGGAACCTGCCGCAAGGAGTGAGTTGAAGTCCATCCTGACATGCAGGTGCTGCGCTGTGAGCATGGGCGTCGATGCGCCGCCCGGGATGACGGCCTTGAGCCTCCTGCCGTCCCTTATGCCCCCTGCATACGTATCGATGATTTCCTTCAGAGTCGTTCCCAGGGGAAGCTCGTACGCGCCCGGCCTGTTCACCGCGCCGCTCACGCAGAAGATCTTCGTGCCCGGCGATCCATCAACCCCGATCTTCGAATAGGCGTCGGAGCCGAGGGCGAAGACAAAGGGAACATTGGCCAGGGTCTCCACATTGTTCACCACCGTGGGTTTGCCCCACGCACCCGCGTTCGCCGGGAACGGCGGCCTGAGTCGCGGCTGGCCCCGCTTTCCTTCGAGGGACTCGATGAGGGACGTCTCTTCGCCGCAGATATACGCGCCGGCCCCCCGGTGCACGGACAGATCAAATGTCACGCCCTTTCCGAGGATGTTGTTTCCGAGGAGTCCCTTCGCATAAGCCTGCGCTATGGCTCGGTCGAGAATGTTCGCCGCAGCCGGGTACTCGCCCCTCAGGTAGATGAACCCCCGCTCAGCCCCGATGGCATAGGCGGCGATGATCATGCCCTCGATCAAAAGGTGCGGGTCGCCCTCGAGGATCAACCGGTCCTTGAAGGTGCCAGGCTCGCCTTCGTCCGCGTTGCAGATAAGATATTTGGGCGTCTTGGGGTCCATGGCCGCAAACCCCCACTTGACACCCGTGGGAAAGCCCGCACCGCCCCTGCCGCGCAGACCCGACCGCTTCACCTCGTCGATCACATCCAGGGGCCGCATCCCGTAAGCAACAGGCACGGTGTAGTAGGCTCCGTGCGTCATGGCCACGTCGATGTCGGTGGCGCGGGGGAGGCTGGCCCTTTTCAGAAGCATCGTTTCCATTCCTACCGCCCTCTGTGTCCTCTATGATTAAAACCGGTTTTTACTGAGATCATTAAAGGTACTTTAACTTTGTCTCATCTTAAAATTTGAGTCAAATTTTTGAGCCGAACCAAAAGCAAAGAAATGTTCCCGCAAAGACGCCAAGCGTGCAAAGAAAAGAAAATCATTCGGGTTTAAAACCAGAATATTTAAAGGTTTCCTTTGCGTCCTCCGCGTGCTCTGCGAGAGACGCCTTTGTTTTTTTATCGGTCTGAGGCCTCGCTAAATATACTTTTCCAGTATCAGGTCGATCTTCTCCGGCGTCAGCTCGCCGTGATAGTCGTCGTCCACCAGCATCGCCGGTGCGCCGTCGCACCTGCCGATGCACTCGATCCGCCGGTAGGTGAACCTTCCATCAGGCGTTATCTCTTCCTCCTCAACGCCGAGCTTGCTCCTCAGATGCTCAATGAGCGGCTCTGCCCCGAGGAGCGTGCAGGGAAGATTATGACAGATGGAGATCACATGCCTGCCGGAAGGCCGCCGCATGACCAGCGAGTAAAAGGTGGCCGTGCCGTACACGTCGGACTCGGGAAGGCCCAGCAGCCCCGCGATGGACCGCAGGGCGTCATCGGACAAGTGCCCCTGCTCCGCCTGGGCGATATAGAGGGCGGGAAGCAGCGCGGCCCTCGAGTCCGGATACCGGAGCGCCCCAAGCCGTATTCGTTCTTTGGCGTCGTCGCTGAGCATATTCACCTCTTCGTATGCCCGAACATATAATCGGTCATGTTGATATAGCTCTCGTTCATTTTCCGGATGACCGAGCTGACTTCGTGGATGATGTTGATGAGGACCTTATAGCCGATTACGGGATGCCCCTCGACCACACGGTCGAAATCGGGCCGGTGGAGCGACAGCACGGTGGTATCTGGCGCCGACACCACCGTGGTTGCCGAATGGGGCTTGAAGTCGAAGAACGATAATTCGCCGAAAAAGTGTCCCTCTTTCAGGACCGTCAGGGGCAGAGGATTACTGTCTGTGTTCATCCGGGTAACGTCCACTTTCCCCTTGCGGACAATGTAAATACATGCGCATCCGGCCTCGTTTTCACGGTAGACGATGTGACCTTCCGGAAACGTGTCGCGCGTCATGACGCTCGCGACAACATCACGCTCGGCAACAGTCAACCCTTCGAATAACGATATGTTCTCAAGATCTCTGGCATCGATCATGGAAGCCTCCTGGGCCAGTTACGGTGAGAAAAAATGTAAATGATGTATACCTCTGTGTCAACGTAAAATACATGATGCATAATATATAATTCAGAATTGATTATGAATGCGGTGTAAAAAAGTAGCGCGACGATCATTGCGCAACTGTTCCAA
>JBLMWN010000224.1:0-5672 GCA_050257255.1 Betaproteobacteria bacterium
TGTCAAAAAATGTGACGAACCTTGAGCAGGCATCCCGGAAATGCTCGACCTGTCACCATGCGGCCGACGTCACCCGGCAGATCGATCATATCCAGTCTCTCATCGGTGACTACCGCAATGCGCTGAACTATTATTTCAATGATTCAGCGAATTCCCGACAGATCAAAAAGCTGGGTTTTAGCGCGTCGGCCATCGGGAACGAACTCCTCGCCAGGACAAAGGGCATGTCCGTGCAAGCGAGCAAAAAACTCGAGTTCACGACCCAGGAAACAATGCTCAAAATCAAGTGGACGTGGCTGATTCTCGCGGGGACCATGGTCGTGACCCTGCTATTCGGCGTCATAGTCGCAGTAAGCCTGACAAAGGCCGTCACCCACCCCATCAATACCTTGGTCAAAGCGACACGGATGATCGCTTCTGGGAACCTCGGATACACGATCGCTTACCAGGACAAGACCGAGTTCGGCGAGCTCGCCGCTCATTTCAACTCCATGAGCACTTCGCTGAAGAACGGCTATGCCGAACTCGAGGAGGAGATCAATGAGCGCAGGCAAGCTGCGTTCGCCCTCGCGAAGTCCGAGTCGTTCCTCAATACCATTTTTGACAGCATCCGGGATCCGTTCTGCATCATCGACCGCGATTACCGGATCGTCCGGGCAAACGAGGCCTACGCCAAGATGAAAAACAAAAAGCTCATCGATCTCATAGGGAAGCCGTGTTTTGCGTCCCTCATGGGCAGGAACAGTATCTGTGATACCTGCATTGTGGAAAGAACATTTGTGACCGGAAACCCGAGCGCCACGGAAAAAGGGGAGATTCTCTCCGACGGGGTCAAGGCCTGGCGTGCCATCTATACGTACCCCATCGTCGATGCAGAAGGGAAGATTTCCCACGTCATCGAATATACGCAGGATATCACCGATCGAAAAAAGTCCGAGGAAGCCCTCCGGGAGAGCGAGGAGCGGTATGCCCTCGCAGCACGCGGAGCGAACGACGGGCTTTGGGACTGGGATCTGAGAAACAACAGAGTTCATTTTTCCGTACGGTGGAAGTCGATGCTCGGATACGGCGAGAAAGAGATCGACAATCAGCCTCAGGAGTGGATCAGCCGTATCCACCCGGACGACCGTGATGAGGTGGAAGCCAGGATCGCAGCCCACCTGAATGGTCGGAATCCGCAGTTTGAGGGTGAGTACCGCATCTTGCACAAGGACGGGATCTACCGATGGGTGATCAACCGCGGGCTGGCGGTCAGGAACCAGGAAGGCCAGGCCTACCGCATGGCCGGATCACAAACCGACATTACCTCGAGGAAAAGAGCTGAAGAGCAACTGGTGTATGACGCGTTCCACGATGCCCTGACTGGCCTGCCGAACCGGGCGCTCTTCATGGACCGGCTCCAGCATGTCATCGCCACGATACAGCGGCGGGCCGGTGCTCTTTATGCGGTACTGTTCCTCGACATGGACCGCTTCAAAATAATCAACGACAGCCTGGGCCATACCATCGGCGACCATCTCCTCATCGCGGTCGGCCGCAAGCTGACCGACTGCATCCGCCCCGGCGATACTGTGGCGCGGCTGGGAGGCGATGAATTCGCCGTCCTCCTGGAGAACATCAGCGAGCTCGCTCACGCCGTTGATGTTGCCGAACGGATCCACAAGAAATTGGCCGTCCCGCTCCAGGTCAAGGGCCACGAAATATTCACATCCGTCAGCATCGGCATAGCCTTGGGCGCGGAACGCTACGAACGGCCGGAGCAGGTCCTGCGCGATGCGGACATCGCCATGTACGAAGCAAAAGGGCGGGGAAACTCATTTTACGAGGTTTTCGACGCCAAAATGCATGCGAACATCCTTGACCGTCTGCAATTGGAGGCCGACCTGCGGGGAGCCGTGGACCATAAGGAACTCATTCTCTACTATCAGCCCATCATGGACTTGACGACGCAACGGTTGACCGGATTTGAAGCGCTCGTCCGCTGGAAACATCCGAAGCGCGGTCTTGTCTACCCCATGGAGTTCATCCCCTTGGCCGAGGAGAACGGACTGATCTACCACCTCGGAGAATGGATACTTCACGAAGCCTGCCACGGGCTCAAAATGCTTCAGGAACGGTATCCCGCGCAGCCTCCGCTCAAAATGAGCATCAATATTTCGAGCAAGCAGTTTACGCAGCAGGACCTCGTCAGCAAGCTTGCCGGTTTTTTGCACGAGGCCGGAGTCGATCCGCACAATCTGGCGCTGGAAATCACGGAGAGCATGATTATGGAAAACATCGATGCCGCGGTTGAAACGATGAACCAGATGCGGAACATGGGGGTTCAGATCCACATCGATGACTTCGGCACGGGGTATTCTTCACTCAGCTACCTGCACCGCTTCCCGGTCAACGCCCTCAAGATCGACCGCAGCTTTATCAAAAAGCTTTCAGCCGACGGCGCAAACAAGGAAGTCATCATGTCTATCATTTCTTTGGCCAAAAGCCTGAATTTCGACGTGATTGCCGAGGGAGTGGAAATGGAGCATCAATTGTCCAAGATCAAGGAAATGCACTGCGGTTACGGTCAGGGATTTCTCTTCGCCCATCCCATGAGTATTCATGATATCGACTCCTGGCTGAAGGAACAGAAACATACGGGGTAAACGTCAGCATTCTCATTATGAGCATCCTCCGCTCGGCATGGCACAAGAGGACGTCACCGTGCCGACTCGGCTTTCCGGAGCAGGCCTTTAATCGCTTCGATAACAGTATCTCTTCCGCTGCCCCTTCGATACATACTGACGATGTCGTCTCTCTGTGAACGGAACCGCTCGTAGCCTGCTCTTCGCACCTGCTCCACAACGGTCCAGTCAACGTCCGAGGACAGGGCCGCATAGGCCTCTTTGATCTCTGGGTAAAGGATCTTGCGGTACCCGTCTGTAAGCGCGATCGAAAGGCCCAGCGCCCCGCGGTCTCGGGTTTCAATAATCCTCTTATATGGTCCCTGATCAGATGTATCAGCGAGCAGGTCTTTCACGGCGCGCAGGAAGTGCTCCACCTGCCGGTCCCCGGCGGCCAATGACAAGACCTCCTTCCATTCCCGAACCTCTTCAACTGCTTCCGCAAGCTCATGAGCAAGCAGGATTTCGGCATAGCGCTCGGCCATTGTTTCCAGCCGCTGTTCAAAGGTGCTGTCTATGATCTGCCGGTGCGGGAAACCGTACCGTGCAAAGGCGTCTTCGAGGGCGGACACCCGCCGTGCGTTCAATTCCGAATGTTTATACAGGAGCAGCACCATGAGCGGTTCGAGGCGAAGGAAAATGGATTTTTCCTGGAGCATGCCTGGGGAGGTGAGCAGGTCCCTCACCAGCTCCCGTCCCGAGGTGTACGCCGTAAGACCGGAGATCTCCTGAACAGAGCGAAGTTCTGCCAGAAAAAAAGAAGGTTTCAGGTACATGCCGTAGCCTGCCCCGTAGATGAGCTTCTCCTGCCGGAGGACCCGGTTGATCCCGGAAACGTCGAAGGGATCAAAGGTTTGATTGCCGATGGTCAGCTTTCGGTAGGGCTCTCGTTCCAGCTCAGGCCACTTTGTTTCTTTGGAAGCTATCCAGGCCGCAATCTCATCGCGACGGATGTCGGCCCAGGGTTTGAGCCCCGTCTCCGAGCGGTACAGGTCCCGGTACCGCATGAGGAGTCCGCAGACCGAAAAATAACCCCAGTACTGCGCATCTGATACGTCACAATTGAACTTTATGTCTTTGATAAGAGCCGCGTCCATTCGCAGTTCACGTCGCTTTGCAGAATACCCCGTTTTCAGATGACCAATGTTGGTGTATATTACCATCTCACGGGGATGAAGTCCACCGGTGAGAGGGGTTAAGGGATTTCCAAACCTCTTTTTTTGTTCTTTAAATCCTGAAGGAATTCCATTATACTTTTCCCATGGCCAGGTATAAATAACCTCCTCCTGCGTACGCACAATGAGCTGCAATTTGACGTTATAACATGGGTCGGTTTTTATGGAGAAAGTCTACAACGGCAGACCATCATAGATGTGAGGTACCAACCATGGGAGCAGGTCGCAAAATCGGTTTCACTCGGTTTCAGGCAATGTTCACGGAGATCTTTGGGCTTGGTCGCGCAGCAGCGCTGAGCGCCAGCCTTTTAACCATCCTGATCATAATCTTTGCTGTTTACTGGTTCTTTCACCTGGCTCCACCCCGCACCATTACCATCACGGGCGGCCCCGAGGGAAGCATTTTCCAGAGAAATGCCGAAAAATACCGTCAGATACTGGCGCGCGATGGCGTCAAGTTGAAGATCCTTCCGTCCCAGGGCTCGCTCGAAAACATCAAGAGGCTGGCCGACCCTTCGTTCCGCGTCGACATCGGATTTGTTCAAGGCGGAGTGTCCGGCGGGCTGAATATCGACAAGCTGGTTTCGCTCGGGAGCCTCTACTATGAACCGCTCCTGGTTTTCTATCGTGGCGCTGCATCGGTGGAGCTGCTTTCCCGACTGAACGGCAAGCGGATCGCCATCGGTTCCCTGGGCAGCGGATCGCATACTCTGGCTTTGACCCTGCTCGACGCCAATGGCATAGAAATCGACGGCTCGACTGCGCTGGTGGACCTGGAGCCAGAAGCCGCGGCAAAGGCCCTAATCGAGGGCACGGTTGACGCCGTGTTCCTGATGGGAGACGCCGCCTCGCCGCAGGTCATGCGCACGCTCATGAGGGCACCGGGTATCCGTCTCTTCAACTTCGCGCAGGCTGACGGGTATACGAGACGCATCACCTATTTGAACAAGCTGGAACTGCCGGAAGGATCCATCGATTTCGGAAAGAACATTCCCGCGCAAGACGTCTACCTGATCGGCCCCACGGTCGAGCTTGTTGCGCGGGCCGATCTGCATCCTGCGCTGTCCGATCTGCTGCTCGATGCGGCGCATGAAGTGCACGGGAAGGCCGGTCTCTTCAGGCGTCAAGGGGAGTTCCCCGTCCCGCTGGAGCACGAGTTTCGCTTAAGCGCTGACGCGAGCCGCTTCTACAAATCGGGCAAGAGCTTCCTCTATCGTTATCTTTCGTTCTGGCTGGCAAGTCTGGTGAACCGTACCCTCGTCGTGTTTGTGCCGATGCTCATCGTATTGATCCCCGTCCTGCGGATCATCCCTGCGCTCTATCGATGGAGGATCAGGTTGCGCATCTACCGGTGGTATCGTGCGTTGCTGGCGCTCGAACGGAATCTGATCGCTCGCCTGACGCCCGAGGAGCGGAAAGAATTGCTCGGTCGGCTCGATCATATCGAGGAGGCGGTCAATAACATGAAAATGCCGGCGTCCTTTGCCGAACAGTTCTACTTCCTGCGCGGGCACATCATTTTCGTCCGCGACCGGCTCATGAAAAGCACACAGCCGCACTGAGGTTGGTGGGAAAACGACTCCTGCTCACGCGTCGTGAAAACAAGGGGGGACGGCTTAATTTATTGGAGTTTTTAAATATGCGGGTCGCTTCCTGTATCAGGCAGCTTAATTTGTCGGCGAAATACTGTCGGATGCGACTCGAATTCATGAACCTAAAAAGAGCATTTGGGACGCAGATTAAATCGGATAAACGCAGATAAAGCCAGAACAAAAAATGATTTTGAACTTCGAAAAAGAATCACCCAACAGGTGAGTCGCGATTTAATCTAAAG
>JBLMWN010000225.1:0-6285 GCA_050257255.1 Betaproteobacteria bacterium
CCCGCGCTGGTTCTTGCCTCCGTTACCACTAGTGCGGCCTGAGCACAGCATAAACTATTGTAGAACCATCGTCGTAGTTTAAACGTAGGAATTGATGTATAATTGAAAAAAGCGAAGCCGGATAGCTGGTGCACCCTCCGCGGAGAGACAGCGAATGATTCATTACCCACATATAAACCCCGAGATCGTCCGTATCGGACCGGTCGCCGTGCGATGGTACGGCCTGATGTATGCGGTGGGCTTCGCATCGTCCTATCTTCTTGTTCGTTATCAAATTCAAAAATTGGGGCAGGGGGCAAAAGGCCCGGATCGAAGAAGAGAAGAAGTAGGAACAGGGTTGCCGGCTGCTTTTCTTGATTCGCTCTACACTTATCTGGTCCTCGGCCTCATCATAGGCGCCAGGCTCGGATACGTCCTGTTTTATGATCTGACGAGCTACGTGAAGAATCCTCTGGAGATATTTGCAGTCTGGCATGGCGGCATGTCTTTCCACGGCGGGATGGTCGGCAGCCTTTTTGCCGGATACCTGTGCTGCAGGAAATTCAAGGTGGACTTCTGGAAGGCCGCCGACCTCGTGATCGTTACGGCGCCTATCGGGCTTGGCTTGGGAAGGCTGGGAAACTTTATCAATGGCGAGCTGTACGGCAGGGTGACGGATGTTCCCTGGGCAATGGCATTCCCCGCCGGCGGGCCGATACCCCGCCACCCGTCACAGCTCTACGAGTTTTTGCTCGAAGGTGTGCTGCTCTTCACGATCCTTTGGTTGCTCAAAAACAGAAAGCACGCGGCAGGTGAAATGACGGCGTTCTTTCTGATATTCTACGGTCTGTTCAGGATCATCGCAGAATTCTTCCGTGAGCCTGATCAACAGCTCGGCTTTATAGCCGGCCCGTTTACCATGGGACAGGTCCTGAGCGCGCTCACCCTGCTTGCCGGAATCGCCCTTTTCGTTTTCCGAAAGCGGGCGGCCTCCTGATTGACAAATCGCTTTTTTCAACGCGTGAATTGTCCAGACGGCAGAACTGGAAAAAAGCGGTTGGAACGACGCAAACGTCCGGGCTGCGAAGGGCGGATACGTCACAAACGTTCCGTCATGAATTATCCTTCGGCACGGCAACGCTTCTAAGCGCATTCAGGGGACCGACGGCTTTGAGCCGGTCAAGCTGTGTTTCATTCCGCACGAATAGGGACCCGGCATAGGACAGGGAGTTGAATGAGATGTTCTCAAAGAATTCCCTGGACCGGGGGACGAGGAGCATCCACTCGCGGGTAACAAGTAGGCAATAGGGGCCGGACTGCAGGGAAGTTCCGTATGAGCGGGGAACAGCCATACCGACGCTCTTCAGCATATCAGTATACAGCTTAAAGGACCGTGCTGCGGCCTGAGCAGGTGACGTTACGAGATCAGGGTCGAACCGGGCAAAAGCGTTGAGGAAGGAGAACCCGGCAATGGCGCCTCTGCCATGCTTCATCGCCTCTGCTATCATGGGCTCGATGGGAATCGCCGGGCCTTCAGGGGCAAGGGGAAGGGGCACCATCTGGAGATGCTTGTGCTGCTGGCTCGCGCCTGCCTCGCGGCCGCCGTTGTAGAACCCCAGGGCGTTGTACTCGGCCATGCAAGTCCAGAGCGCCTCGAAGTCCCGGAGCGTGAGAAGCGTATCCTGATCCTCGAAGCGTCGCGTTATGATCAGCAGGTGGTGTTCCATCACATTGAACTTGTTCAGGACCGCGACGTGCGAGTCGGAAATATCCGCAACCGTAAGCTCCTTCTCCGGAGTGAGGAAGGGATTCACGCTCTTACCTTCTTTGGATTCCGCTTCCTGTTTTTTTCTCGCCTCATCCTTACGTGACAGGCTCGCGAGGACCCTTACGAAGAAGTGTACGCCGCCGTCTTCAATGAAAAAATAGTTTGTAGGTATGGGCAAAAGCGCACCGACCGAGACCGCCCGTTCGGTCGTTCTTATAATACTATCCCACAATGTCCCTTTTTTGAATCTCATGCTTCCCGCTTCCGTATATTCCGTATATATTGATATATTGTTGGCGTGGTCTGGCCAGACGGAAGGATTATAGCATATCGAGAGAATCAAAATCGAACAAAACGACGGGGTGCCGGGTGAGTTGTCCTTGTGAGGTTAAGCGGCTTCATGTTTAAGCCGGTAGGTAATCCTTCCTCGCGTCAGATCGTATGGCGTGAGCTCAACCATGACCTTGTCACCCGGCACGATTTTGATGTAGTGTATGCGCAGCTTGCCCGATAGGTGCGCCAGAATAATGTGACCGCTCTCCACTTCGACCCGGAACATTGCATTGGGCAGCGCTTCAATGACCTTGCCCTGAACCTCTATCGCTTCTTCCTTGGGCATGATGCACCATCATGGTTACCGCAAACTTCTACAATAATTATTATAGCGCTTTTTGCAGAAATAAGAGCGATGGGACGGTGAGATAAGGTGAAAAAGTACCGCAGCATCGCTTCGAAGCTTTGGATTTCTGCGGTTCAAAAACACGGCATCGAGCGCTTCGCCGGCTGCTCGGCATGGATCGAATCGGTCGTTGGCATCTACGCCTGATGCGACGATCGAAGTGCTGAAAGGGGAAAACGCAGAATTGTGGCGGTCAAAAGCGTTCGATTACTGCTGCTGCAAAGAGGGGGAACATGATCTCATGGTGGCCGGTGATCGCAAATCCTCTACCGCCTCCCTGAGTGGGTCGACGTACAACGTTCGTGTTCGGCCGGTAGTGCTGAACAAAGTCCATATTGACGGTCGTGAAGTGCTGGAGCGTATGGCCGAGGTTTCGTACGAGCGTGACGGCTTTAAGAAAGATTTCGGGAAGGAGCACGGCAGAGCCGAGGTTGATGTACACGCCGCCCTCAAGCTCCGAGACGAGCGAGCAGAAGGCGAGAAAATCGCGATGTGCCGCATCACCGGTCGCCCGGCCGTCGAAGGACGGGTGCATATGGATGATGTCTGTGCCGATGGCAACGTGGACCGTCACCGGAACGCCGAGGCGGTGCCCGGCGGCGAGAAGGCTCATGTTCTTATGCGGAAAGGCGCCGGACTGAATCATCCTTCCGATTGCCGCGCCGATGCCTTCGTCCGGGCCTGCGGAGTTGATCGCCTGATTCAGCATGCCGCCAGTCTCTTCAGCCATGCCGAAGGCACCAGAGAGGATCTCCTTGTCCACGTCTTCGGAGGTCTGGCCGATGAACGCGAGTTCGAAGTCGTGAATGATCCCGGCGCCGTTCAGTGACAGGCTTGTGATGATCCCCCGCTCCATGAGGTCGATGATCACGGGGTTCAGGCCCACCTTGATGGAGTGGGCGCCCATGCCGAGCATGACCGGCCTCGTGTCCTTCCGCGCCTGGACCACGGCGGCAACCACCTCTTTAAAGTGCTTCGAAGCGAGAATGTTCGGGAGCGAGGAAATGAAGTTCTTGAAGGTTTCATCTTTTTTGTGGGGCTTGGCGAAGTCGTTGATGCGGACCTTGCTTTCGCGGCCCTTGATTGAGTAGGACTTTATTTTGGAAGTGTCGATCTTTTTCATCAGGCTGGGTTTACCGGCTACGGCCAAAGAGCTCTTCATCCACGAGCTGGCAAATCGTGTGGCCGAGAGTAATGTGGGTTTCCTGGATTCTCGGCGTGGCCCTGGTTGGCACAATGAAGGTGTAGTCAGCAAGGTTCGCCATCCTGCCGCCGGTGCCGCCGGTAAGGACAACGGTTTTCATGCCGTTCTTTTTTGCCGTCTCCAGTGCTTTGATCACGTTTGGCGAGTTGCCGCTCGTGCTGATGCCGATCACCACGTCGCCTTCATGGCCAAGGGCGGCGAGCTGTTTGGAAAAGACCTGAGTAAAGTCATAATCGTTGCTGATGCTGGTAAGCACGGCCGCGTCGGCGTTCAGCGCAATTGCGGGGAGGGGAGGCCGCTCCATGAGAAAACGGTTCACGAACTCGGCCGCGATATGCGACGCGTCCATCGCGCTGCCCCCGTTGCCGAACAGGATGACTTTTTTGCCCTCGCGGAATGCCTGGGCAATGAGCTGGACCACTTCGATGATCCTGTCTGCATTTTCTTTGGCGAATTTCACCTTTATCTGGGCGCTGTCTTCAAATGCTTTTACAATCGCATCCTTCATGCCGTGCTCCCGACGAGAAAACCAGTAAGAGACGTTTTATTATATGGCAAGTCAAAGAAATGTCAAGGCGAAAAGGACGCCGCATTACAGGCGTGAGCGGAGGTTTTAAAAAGCAGGGCCCCGGCACAAATACAGTTGTGCCGGGGCTGGCGGAGGGAAATCTACGGCCGCCGTCCATAACCGTTGCAAAAAGGGAGGCGGCCGTAGCTCGATAGGTATTATAAAAATATATATAACATATTTTTATTGTATTGTCAAGTTTTTTATGTTTAAGCATGTCCAAGAACCGGCTTATTTTCAGGTTGGAAATGATAGCTTACACCTGAGGCGCGTAGAAAGCACGGAATCATCGTGAACAAAATGTGTTCTTTGAGGCGGTTTTACGATCGTTGGTGTGCCTCTTTGGTTCCAGCGTGCAAGAAATTCGCAAGACGGCCAAACTCCTCGATGGTCAGGGTTTCGGCCCTGCGGCCAAGGTCAATGCCTGTTTTGTTCAGCACCGCATCAATCTTTTCTTTTGGCATATCGAGCTGTTTCAAGGCATTTCTGAGAGTTTTTCTCCGCTGGGAAAAAGCTGCCTTGACCACGCGCATGAAGAAGTCTTCATCCCGGAGAGAGACCGCAGGATGGCCGCGAATCGAGAGTGTGATCACTGTCGAGTCCACCTGGGGTTTCGGTGTGAATGCGCCTTGCGGGACCATAAATTCAATCCTGGGCAGCGTGTATAACTGGACGAGCACCGAGAGGAATCCGTATTCCTTGCCGCCCGGCGAGGCTGCTATGCGTTCCGCGACTTCTTTCTGAAGCATGAGTGTGAGGCTTGAGAACTTATTTCGATGCGCGATGAGCTTTTGAACGATGGGTGTGGAAATATAGTACGGCAGATTCGCCACGACTTTCCACTTGTCGGGAAGCGTTTCATATGCATATTCAAGCGCATCGGCCTGTGTGATTTCAACATTCCGGAAGGCGCTGAAATCTTTACGCAAGAGAGGAACCAACCTCTCGTCAAGTTCGAGCGCCATCACCCTGCCGGCTCGCTCCGCGAGAAGGCGTGTGAGATGTCCGAGCCCAGGGCCGATCTCGAGGACCTGATCATTGGGCCCCACCTGCGCGATGTCCGCGATCCTTTTCAGGTAATGCGGGTCTTTCAGAAAGTGCTGGCCGAGGGATTTTTTTGCCCGGATATGATTGGAATCGACCATTCAACTAAACCTGCATTCTGGGGTCAAGCTTGTCCCGAAGGAAGTCTCCCAGGATGTTGAAGCTGATAACCGTAATGCTGATCGCGAGGCCGGGGAAGATCACCATCCAAGGCGCGGAGTTGATGTACGCGCGATTCAAACTAATCATCGATCCCCAGGTCGGGGTCGGCGGTTGCACGCCTAGTCCCAGGAACGAGAGCGCTGCTTCGAGGAGGATGAAGCTTCCAACGCGCAGGCTTCCTGCAACGAGTATCAGCGGAAGCGCGTTCGGGAGAATGTGTCTGTACAGTATTCTCGCTGGCGCAGCACCGAGTGCCCGGGAGGCCTCCACGTAGGTCTCCCCTTTGAGCGAGAGGGTTATGCCCCGGACGAGCCGCGCGAAACCGGCCCAACCCACGAGCGTGATTGCCAGCATTGCAGACGTGAGCCCCGCTGGCATGACGGCGCTGATGCCGATGGCGAGCAACAGGCTGGGAAAGGCAAGGAAAATGTCAAAAAACTGCGAGAGGACGGAATCGACCCTGCCTCCAAAATAGCCGGCGACCAGTCCGAAGAAGATGCCGATGCCGAGGGAAAGGAGGGAAGCGAGAATGCCGACAGAGAGCGATATGCGTGCTCCGTAGACGAGGCGCGCAAGGACGTCCCGCCCCGTGCTGTCCGTGCCGAGCAGATGAATCTTGTTCGGCGGCTGTTTCAGGCTGTCGAGATCCATGGCAAGGGGGTCGAACGAAACGAGAAAAGGGCCGGCTACGGCCGTCACCGTGAGCGCAATGACGAGAAGCGTTGCGATTAGGGCAGGAATATTGTTTGTTAACTCTTTGAGTGAAAGATTAGCAAGCATGGCTGTTTAAATGCCGATACATGAGTTCATGGCTTCCATCTCATTCGTTTAACTGTTGCACATGAACGTTGAACTTCTAACCTTCTTCCTTGACCCTCACT
>JBLMWN010000226.1:0-3720 GCA_050257255.1 Betaproteobacteria bacterium
CAAAAACGTGGTATCTGGAACGACTCATCAGGCTCATCGCGGGGCTGCTCGTGCTCGGCAGTTCGCTGCTTGGTTATTTCGTTAACCCGATCTGGTTCATGTTCTCGGGTTTCGTAGGCGCCATGCTCGTGTTTTTTGCCTTGACAGGGTTATGCCCCATGAGTATTATACTTTACGCATTTGGCGCCCGTGAGTGCTGCAAATGCTAGTTTCATCGCAATTGTTTTGAAAGGAGTTGTACCATGCCGTTTTACGAATATATGTGCGAGGCCTGCGGCAAGGATTTCGTGCTGCTCCAGTCCATGGGCACGAAGGCGGAGGACACGATCTGCCCCTACTGCAGCGAAAAAAAATCCAGGAAGCTCGTTTCGAAGTTCTCCTCGTTCGGTGGTGAAGGCTCAACCTGCAGCATCGGCGGCCATTCCTGGGGCGGCGGCTGAGGCTCGTGAGCGATCCGCCGTGAGCGGATAAAAAAGCAGAAGCCTGAGAGTCCATGATTCTCAGGCTTTTTTGTGCAACGGCTCTTTGCATTATTTCGTCATTCCGGGCTTGACCCGGAATCCAGAGCCTTTTCTTTTTAAGACACTGGATTCCTGCTCGCGCAGGAATGACGGCATAAGAGGCTTATGTCGTCGACACCCTCTCTCAAAACATTCCTCCACCCCCGCTACTGGTACGCATGGCCGGTTCTGGCGCTCATGCTCGTCATGAGCTGGATGCCGGGCCGTGTCCTCTGGATGTTGGGCAGCGCCCTCGGATCGTTCGTTTCCTGGTTCCCCACCCCCAACCGGCGTTTTGCCGAGAGGAACATCGAACTCTGCTTCCCGGAAAAGAGCCCCCCAGAACGAAGCCGGCTCGTGAAACAGCATTTTCATTTGACCGGGTATGCCATGCTCAGTCTTAGCGTCACCTGGTTTGCGCCGCGCTGGCGTGTCGAACGGTTCATAACCATACGGGACCAGCACTACCTCAGTGATGCCTATGCAGGCGGCAAGAACGTCATCCTGCTCGCGCCTCATTTCATCGGTCTGGACATGGGAGGCGTTCGCCTGTCCGCGGAAAGGAAGTACGTCAGCATGTACCGCAAATCCAGGGACCCGCTCCTCGAATATCTTTTCCAGCGGCGGGGCCGGTTCGGCGCCGTCGTGGTGGAGCGTATGGCCAGTCTCAAACCGATTATCCGCTACATCCGCGAAGGGCGGCCGTTCTACTATCTGCCGGACCAGGACATGGGCGAGCGCGCGAGCGTCTTTGTCCCCTTCTTCGGCATCCCGGCGGCGACAGTCACGGCATTGAGCCGAATTGCGGAGACCACGAACGCAGCCGTTGTTCCCTGCATCACCCGAATCCTGCCGGGCGGCCGGGGATACGAGGTGCGCTTGTACCCGCCCCTTGAAAACTTTCCGACCCATGACCCGATGGCCGATGCGGGGCGCATGAACAAAGAGGTCGAAAAACGCGTGCGGGAGATGCCTGAGCAATACATGTGGTCCTACAGAAGGTTCAAGACGAGGCCGAACGGCGAAAAATCCCTGTACGAATAAGTACGGTTCAGAGTTAAATTATGAACTGGTTTTATATCGACTCCGGCACCAATATCGGCGCCTACAATATGGCTGTTGACGAGGAGCTTCTCGCGCGGGCGCAGGCTGGAGAGAATATCCCTGTCCTGCGTCTTTACGCCTGGAGACCGCCGGCTGTTTCTCTCGGCAGGTTCCAGAAGATCGATGAAGCGGTCAATGTCGATGCCTGTAAGAAGCTCGGCTTCGATATTATCCGGCGCATTACCGGCGGCAGGGCCGTGCTCCATCGTAATGAACTCACCTACAGCATCGTCAGCCGGACCGATAATCCCCTTTTCCCTCCTTCGGTACACGGAACTTACAAAATCATTGCGGCAGGACTTCTGGCAGGGCTCAGGAACCTCGGCATCCCGGCAGAGATGGTCTCTCGCGGCGGTCGTCATGCTCATCTCGTCAACGAGAAGGACGCTAACCCCGCCTGCTTCTCCTCTCCGTCATGGTACGAGATCGTCGTAAACGGAAAAAAGATCATCGGCAGCGCTCAGCGCAGGCTCTCCGGCGCCTTTCTGCAGCACGGCTCGATCCTGATCTCTTACGATCCTGTGCTTGAGGCCGAAATCATTCCTGGCTCCAGCTCGACGTGCCGCGTCACTTCGATCACTCAGGAGCTGGGAACTAAGGTATCACTCCCGGAGATAAAGAACGCCATCCTCTCCGGATTTTCCAGAGAGCTCGGAATATCACTGCGCTCTAAAGGTGCCGATACCAAAGAATGAAAAGGACAGGCGATGGATATTGTTACGCGGTTTCCACCAATGCCATGTGCAGCAAGACCGGATTTTTTCCTCTCCGCCGTTGATTTCCCCGTCTCTTTTCGTTAGAATTGAATTAGTTTAACATTCCCATTCCATTCACCGGAAATTTACCAGCATAGCATGCGACACCGCTCAAGATAAAGAAAAGGGCCGTTTTTTGTTTTTGTCCCTGAAAACAACGTCGAGTGCCCCTCACACCATGCATACTCTTCCAGGTCCATGCAGGCGGAAGCGGCCTGTTGAAGCACAAAAACCGACCCATGACCCTGCACTCAGGAGAGCCAATGGCGGGAAGAAAACCGGGTAAGACAAAAAAAACACGCAAAAAAAAACCGTCGTCAAGCCAACGCGCGCGAGACAGAATACCGTTGCTCCGATCCTGGCGTCAGAGAGACACCACCTCATTCGCAGCGGCCAGAATGATTTGTATATTGTGGGCATTGGTGCCTCAGCCGGCGGTCTTGAGGCCTTTGAGCAGTTCTTTACGCACATGCCCGCTGAGAGCAGCATGGCCTTTGTTCTGGTCCCCCACCTTGACCCCACGCATAAAAGCATCCTGGCCGACCTGCTCAAGCGCTTCACAAAAATGCCTGTCTTCCAGGCCGAGGACGGAATGAAGGTAAAACCCGGCACGGTTTACATCATTCCTCCGAACAAGGACATGTCAATCCTCCACGGTACGCTCCAGCTGCATGAGCCGGTCATAAGCCAGGGCATACGTCACCCTATCGATTTTTTCTTCCGGTCACTGGCTGAGGACCAGCGGGAAAAGGCCGTCTGCATCGTCCTTTCCGGGACAGGCACGGAAGGCACTCTCGGTTTAAAGGCCGTCAAAGGCGAAGGCGGGCTGGTGCTCGTGCAGGATGCGAAGACCGCCAAGTATGATGGTATGCCCGCGAGCGCCATTGCAACAGGCCTCGCTGACTATGTGCTGCCCGCGGAAAAGATGCCCGGACAACTCCTGAGATACGTCCGACGGCCGTACTCCAGACCGCTCACGCCGGTCGAAAAACCGGCCGGGAAATCCCTCGACCTCCTGCAGAAGATCTATGATCCGGGCCCAGACCGGACACGACTTTTCCCTCTACAAACAGAACACCATCATGCGCAGGATTGAAAAGCGGATGGCGATCCACCAGATCGAGAGCCTGACGGACTACGTGACGTACATTCGCGACAATCGCGCCGAGGTCGAGGCGCTCTTCAGAGAGATGCTGATCAGGGTCACCAGTTTTTTCAGGGACCCGGAAGCCTTCGAAATCGTGAAAACAAAGGTCCTGCCGATGCTCGTGAAGAACAGGCCAATGGACGTCCCCCTGCGCATATGGGTCCCCGGCTGCTCCACCGGTGAAGAGGCCTATTCCTTGGCGATCATCTTTCGC
>JBLMWN010000227.1:0-23512 GCA_050257255.1 Betaproteobacteria bacterium
CCACATTATAGATATCTATTAAAGCAAATTCAAGACAATTTGTCAGTATAAAAACAAAATGTTGCACATTTTACAAGTTACCCGGGCCTTGAATCAGTCAACATTCGACGCATCCCCCAAACAGATACTTCATCCGAGGCAAACGTATGACGGGAAAGTAGCCATTTCGGGGTTTTTCTGATAATATTGGGAACAACGGTATCGAGCCGGCATGAGGACTGTATGAGAAAACACTATCGAAGTCTTATTCTCGGCATAATAATCATTGGCATGATTGCAATCCCGCCCATTCCCCGCCGCTGTTTTGCGTCATCGGGCAGCCCTACCATGGGGGAGATTATGGAAAAAGAACTATCCGGAAGAGACTGGACGCTTCGAAAAAAGGCGATGCTGGATTATGGGACGTATGTCAGCACAACCAGCGAGATATCTCTCAGGGAGTTACGCGAGGGTAATGACGCAGTAGCGCGTGCCATCGGTCAGGGCAAGTCTGCCTTGGTTCTGCATTTGCTGAGACGTGTGGTCGGAGAAGAAGCGTTCTCCCATGTTGCCCGGAACCTCTCAGAAGGGCCACCCTGGAAACAAACCTGGGACGACATCAGAGCGCTCTTCGAGAAAGAGACGGGAAAGGATCTCGGATGGTTCTTCCAGCAATGGGTGGACCGAAAAGGTCTCCCGGACCTGCGCGCAGAACACGCGGCAGCACGAAGGAGCGGCAGCGCCTTTGAAGTTAGTTTCGATCTCATCCAGAAGGGCGATATCTACACTCTTGATGTTCCCGTCTTCATCTCGTTCACACTCGGAGGCGGCAAAGCCGAAGTGGTGAAAGTCGACGCTGAGAAGAAGCACGTCACACTTCTCGTCGACGACGAGCCCTCGACGGTCGTGATCGACCGGGAGTACGATATTCCCCGGAGGCTTACCGAAGCAGAAACACCCCCGCTTTTGGCGAAGGTCTTCAGCGAAGAAAAACCATTGCTGGTATTGCCGGTTGATGGAGCGGGCATATACGCAGGCGTTATTGATCAGTGGAAAAAACGCGGGGCTGAGGTGCGTACGGTTGCGAGTATCAAAGACGAAGAAATCAAAAAGACATCTGTCGTCGTACTGGGAAAAGACAATCCGCTCCTCAGCCGACTCTATGGGAAGGTTGAAGTGGGAGACGGGGAACTGAGCCTCGTGGCCAGAGGGAACCCCTGGAATCTCGACAACGTGGTGGTGATCGTCGAGGCAAAAAACGTTCGCGCTGCCGATGAATCAATGCACACTCTTGTCGAATCGGGGGATTGCAGCTCACTGACAATCGATGCCGGCGGCCGGATTGTGCAGAAGACCGGGGAGTCCGAGAAGGGGATAGAAATGGAATTGCGCGAGGAACCATTATCCGTCGATGTCTCGACGCTCAAGTCGCTTACGCAAGTGATCGAAAGCGCGTCGGAAAAGAAGATCGTGTACGTGGGCGAATCCCACGACCGGTTCGCCCATCATGCGGTCGAGCTTCAGGTCATCAAGGGTCTGTCCAAGAAGAACCCCAAGATTGCCATCGGCATGGAAATGTTCCAGCGGCCCTTCCAGCGAGTGCTCGACGATTATATCAGCGGAACCATCGAAGAACGTGAATTTCTAAAAAAGTCCGAGTACTTCAGCCGCTGGAGCTTCGATTACAACCTGTACAAACCAATCCTCGACTTTGCCCGGGCCGAGAAGATACCCGTTGTGGCGCTGAACCTCCAGCGCGAGATCGTCGACAAGGTCTCCCGCGGGGGAATAGACGCCCTTACGGATGATGAGAGGAAAAACATTCCTTCCCAAACGGACTTTTCCAATATCGACTACCGGGACAGGCTGAAACGGGTGTTCGCCGAACATCAGGGGAGCGGCGAGAGGAACTTCGACTTCTTTTACCAGGCGCAGATACTCTGGGACGAGACCATGGCGTTCTCCATCGATGAGTATCTGAAGAAGAACCCCGACCGCCAGATGATCGTTATCGCCGGCGGGGGGCATCTTGCCTACGGCTCAGGGATCCCAAAGCGGGCGTTCCGGCGAAATGGATATACATACTCGACGATCCTGAATGACGCGGCTGTTGATCAGGACATTGCCGACTACCTTGTTTTTCCCCAGACTCTGGACGGTGTTATGTCGCCGAAACTCATGGTGGTCCTCAGGGAAGGCGGCGGCAAGGTCATCATTGTTGATCTGCCTGAGGACAGCGTTTCGCGAAAGGCCGGCATCAAAGCCGGGGATACGATCGTATCGCTCGACGGCGCACCGGTGCAGACGCTGGATGATGTTAAGATCGCGCTCTTTTACAAAAAGCATGAAGATACAGTCATCGTGAAGGCGGTGCGCAAGCGTTTCCTGCTGGGGGAAAAGGAAATGCAGTTCGATGTGAAATTTCGCTGAAAGTGCATGCACTGCGGACCTCGATATGGTATCATACTGAGAAGATACTGGATTTCATTAAGAGCCGGTGATGGGAAAGGAATCGAGCGTGCCGGAGGAAAGACGGCGGCAGTCTCCGATCACTCATTATGACTGCGGTCATCCTGGCTCGTTGATATCATGCGGGGGAGGAGAAAATCATGAAACGATATGTCATGGCCGTGTTGGTGGCTGTTGTTGTGTCGGGGTGCTCAAGTGTCGCGACGAAAAACTTCAAGGTCGTGGTTGATCCTCCTGACTCCGTCATCACCGTGGTGTCCGGTCCCGATCTGAAAGAGATGAAATATCATTCGCCCGCAACCGTATCTGCGATAGTGCCGACAGGCTCTACGCTCGCATCAAAGGCCGTCCTGGATGTGCGCAGGGACGACTATAAGCCTCTGATCATGTCGCTTCGCGACATCAAAGACGGCCAGACACTGAATATCAAGCTCGATCCGATGTTCCGGTATCGGCTGTCGTACCGTCTTGTTTCACCTGCAGCATCCGATACACTGCAGTTCCGGGACTCTACCATCGCCGTCTCATTCGCAGTCAGCGACCAGTCATTCCGGTTTCGCTTTGAGAATCTGACCGCTCATCCGGTGAAAATACTCTGGGAACGAGCCGAATATACGGACGTGAATAGGCAGGGCCACCGGCTTATGCATTCGGGCATCCGTTTTCAGGATCGGAACAACCCCATACCGGACCAGATTGTGCCCTCACGCGCGGCAGTGCAAGAGGCGGTGATCCCGGTCAGTAAAGTCTATATGGCCCAGAAAAAAAAGACCTATGATATCCATCCCCTGTTCGTGCGGGATAACAGTGCTGCGGCAGGACTGAAGGGGAAGTCGATCAATCTCTTCATCCCCGTAGAAGTCAACAGGGCCATCATCCCCTACAATTTTAAAATCGAAATAACCGATTCGGTGAAGGAAGCCATCCAGGGGTGAACGCTACGCGGAGTATGACGTAAATCATAGCAGTTTTTTTTTGTAAGGAGTATACTGTATCCATGTTTAAGGAAGGTTGTCCCGGAAGCATAGAGATCCGCCAGCCCAAGCCCGAGGATATCAGGTGCCAGAAGTGCGGTGAGAAGATCGAGATCTGGACCGATGAGCCCGAGACTCAGTGCAAGAAGTGCGGCCATATGAATGCTCGTCCCATCGGCACGTCCTGCATCGAATGGTGCGCCTTTGCCAGGGAATGCGTTGGCGCCGATAAGCTCGAAAAGCTCCTGAAGGCCGCCAAAGGTAAGTAAGACATACGCGACAATGCGCTGTTCAACTGGACAGCGCATTGTCTTACTTTGACTGTTATAGTCTTATTTGCACAAGGCCTGTCGCTTGTCTACCCGTTTTTCCCAAACATATTGAATCTTCCCGGACATCTGCTATATAAATAAATATGTAAAGAAAACTAACCAAACAGGAAACAATTCAAATTTAGAATATAATACTAAGGACTATTTCATCATATTCGACAGCACAATCCTCTCTCTAGTGACTTAACCTCGGGGTTCCCGCCTCAAAAATCAAATCCCGCCGAGAAATAGACCGCATACCGGTGCTGCTCTCCCGTGCCGAAATCCAATCGTATGGGACCGATGATCGTGTCCGCATGCAGACCGATTCCGGCTCCGTTCCGCAAATTGTTTATCGATATGTCATCTCTTCTGTCCCAGACATTGGCAGCCTGTGCAGCAACATTCAGGTACACGGCCTTCACCGCTTTGAGCTGGTACTCCTTGATCTTCCACCGGTACGCAGCGGAGAATCCCAACTCATCCCGGCCGGTAAACTCCCTGCGCTGGTATCCCAGCAGCGGGATGCTTATGAGGTAGTCTGCTCCGCTGATTCCGAACTGTTCCTGGTAGGGGATGACGCCGCTTCCGATACCGGCTGATCCTTCGAGGATCAGCGTATGCCGTTCGGCAAGCGGCATGGTTCCCTGGGCGTACGCCGATGTCCTGGTGTAGGCATTTGTGCTGCCGTACTCGGGACGCGCCACTTCGTAGGCTCCTTTGAGCAGGATGCCGGTGCGGGGAAAGACAGCCTTGTCCCGCGTATCGACGGTCGTCAGAAAGGCAAGGCTGCCGATATGCAAGACATTACGGGGCGGGTTGATGCCCAGGGACTCTTCGGTGCTGTCCGTGGCGTATCGATACCGCAGATACGTATCGCCGAAACGGAACCATTGATAGCCGAAGGCGATTTCGGCACCGATGCGGGTGATGTCGAGATCGTTGACGCGGTGTTTGTCCTCATACAGAAAGTAGTGCCTCTCCCGGTAGAATGCCTGCGCCGTGTGGACGAAGTACGTTTTGATCAGAACCGGCGAGTTGTACCCCGCTGTGAGGTCGGTGTAATTTCCGTACCGCGTATTGAGGTACGCTTTGATACCCATGCCTGCCACGTTGTCTACGACGATGTCGGTGAGCCCCGTGAAGCGGTCTTCGAGGTCGTAGCGCAGGCCGAGCCGAACCTTGGTGGTCGGCTTCTCCTTGACCTTGAGCGTAATGTCCGCCCCGCCCTCCGCGCTCTTCGCGATGTCGACGCTTACGGACTCGAAATAGTCCAGAGCATAGAGATGCTGGATGTCGTAGGCCATACTGTAGAAATTCAGAGGTCGTCCTGCCCGGGTGACGGTTTCCCGTTCAATCATGGACTCACGGGTCCTTTTCTGGCCGACAAGCGTTATCGAATCCACTCTGCCTTCATATATCGCGATCTCCAGCGTGCTTCCGTCAGGTTTCATGCCGGCGCGTTCCACACGCGTGAGCAGGTATCCCTCGCTCCTGCATGTTTCCACGAGCTTGTCGAGTTCATCGGACAGGCGCGTACTGTTCAGCGGCCGGTCGTGTTGCCACTTAAGGGTCTCGAGAAAGTCGCGGGTCGGGACGATCGTATTGCCCGTGACAACGATGCGCTTCACCACCGGGTTCTCCTGAACAGTGAGAACCGCCCGCGTGCCTTCCCCTTCGTTCTCGAGATCGACCGAAATATCGGAGAAGGAGCCGAGCCGGTAGACCTCGCCCAGCGCGGCGAGGATATCGTCCGCGGTCGCCTCACGCGGCGGGAGCACAGGCGTCATGGCATAACGGATCGTGGCTTCCGAGACGCTCACATTCCCCCGGACCGTGAAGCTGGTGATCCGGAAGCGTTCCGCCTCAAGCGGCAACGCCCTCCTCGCCCGCATGATTTCGCGGATCCGCGGCAGCGCAGCTCGCGCGGCCTCCTCGCCTTTCCTGATGATGTCGCCGGTCGACGGGAAGTCCATGAACGAGTAGTCGGAGGTATCGGGCGTGATAACAAGATCAGCGTGCGCCGCCTGTTGCTCCGACTTTCGCCGCACCTGCAGCGAAATGGCCTGGCTCATGATCTCGATGAACGACGTGAGCTGCTCCTTCTTTTCGAGCTTTGTCGAACTGTCGACGGCGATCACCACGTCCGCGCCCATGGATTTTACGACATCAACGGGAAGATTATCGACGAGACCGCCGTCCACAAGGAGCCGCCCCTGGAACTCGACGGGCTGAAACACGAGCGGGATCGCCGTACTGGCTCGAATGGCTTCGTGGAGCAGGCCGTGATTCAGGACGACTTCCTCGCCGTTTTCAATGTCCGTGGCCACGGCCCGGAAGGGAACCGGGAGCCGGTCGAAATCCAGGTCAGCCTGGAAGGTTGCGGCGAGCGTTTTCGCAGCGAGCAGGTTCATCAGTTTTTGCCCGGCAGTGAGACCGGAGGGCGGCTGAAATTTGCCGCGATAGAAGGTGAATTCAAGCAGGTGCCTGCTGCCTGCTTCCTTCTGCTCCTGCGTCAAAAAGGCGTGCGACGGGGTATCGGTAAAGATGCTGTTCCAGTCGTTCACGAGGAATATCCGTTCGATCTCGTCGGGGCTGTATCCTGCGGCATACAAGCCCCCGACCCCGGCGCCCATACTCGTGCCCGCGATGAAGGAGACCGGAATGCCTTCCTTGGAAAGGACCTTCAGGACGCCGATCGATGCGGCAGCCCTGGCTCCGCCTCCCGCGAGGGCAAGGCCGAGCCTCGGCAGGTTCTTCTTCACCGGTGAGACCGCGAGCTTCAACCCGCCGTGCTTCGTCGTGTACGCGAGTTTCAGCGTCAACGCTTTAGACCGGGAAGAGGCGCTGCCAGCGAATAAAAACATCACAAAAACGCACATGCATGCTGTGAATCGTGCGATCATACATTTTACTATAGCATATCCATCTTGCTGCTTGCTTCATGCATGCGATTTTATAGGGTGAATACCGCGCGAAGCGTGCACTGGATGCTTGACTTTGGTGCGCGTTGGATGCTATTATCCAGCCTGTTTTGGAAAACGAAAAAAAAGCAACTACAGAGTTCACCGAGACAGGGAACGTGTCCAAATTCGAGTGAAGTTAAGAAACACCATATCTGAATTTTGAACTTGAACTTCACTCTTCGTGATCTCGGCGCTCTTTGTGATTAAACGTTTTTAAAAGAGGGAATCGGCGGTGAAAGCATACAAAAAGACGCACACCTGCGGGGAACTGACGAAAAAGGACGTCGGAGCCGTTGTAACGCTTATGGGATGGGTTCACACGAGACGGGACCACGGCGGCCTCATCTTTGTTGACCTCAGGGACCGCGGCGGCCTCACGCAGGTCGTCTTCAATCCCGAGACGTCGGCCGCAGCGCACGGGCTGGCGCATGATATTCGAAGCGAATATGTGCTTGCCGTCACCGGGACGATCTCGCTTCGGCCGGGCAATACGGTGAACCCCAAACTCTCCACCGGCGAGATCGAGGTGATTGTGAACGATCTCACGATCCTGAACCCGGCTAAGCCCCTGCCGTTCATGATCGAGGACGACACCGATGTGGCTGAAAGCCTGCGGCTTAAGTACCGTTACCTCGACCTCAGGCGGCCGAGCCTTCAGAAAACGCTCATCACGCGTCACGTGATCACACAGACCGTCCGGCGGTTCCTCGACAGTCACGGCTTCACCGACATCGAGACGCCGTTTCTTACCAAGAGCACGCCCGAGGGGGCGAGGGATTACCTCGTCCCGAGCAGGGTGAACCCCGGCATGTTTTTCGCTCTCCCTCAGTCGCCGCAGCTCTTCAAGCAGATCCTGATGGTGGCGGGCTTCGAACGCTACTACCAGATCGTGAAATGTTTTCGCGATGAGGACCTGCGTGCAGACCGTCAGCCCGAATTCACGCAGATCGATCTCGAGATGTCCTTCATCGACGAGGACGACGTCATCTCGCTCATGGAAGACCTCCTGGCGGAGATCGTGAGAGAGGCTAAGGGGATCGAGATTGTCACGCCTTTCCCGCGTCTTGCTTATCACGAGGCAATGGACCGCTACGGTTCGGACAAGCCGGACACGCGCTTCGGGCTCGAGCTCAAGGACATCTCCGACATCGCGAAGGCCTCGGATTTCAAAGTATTCCTCCAGGCCGTCGAGCTCGGCGGCGAGGTCAAAGGGTTTGCGGCGCCGGGCATGGCCGGTCTTTCACGCAAAGAGGTGGACGACCTTACGAGCGAGGCAAAGGTCTTCGGCGCAAAAGGCCTTGCCTGGATCAAAGTGAAGAATACGGGCTTCGATTCGCCGATTGCAAGATTTTTCAAGGACGGTCAGGTGAAGGACATTGCGCACCGACTCGAGGCAAAGCCCGGCGACCTCATGATGTTCATCGCCGACAGCCCCAAGATCGTCGCTGAGACGCTGGGCTATCTGCGGCTGCTTGTGGCCAAGCGCTTGAACCTCATCGACGAGAATAAGTTGAACTTCCTCTGGATCACGGACTTCCCGCTCGTGGAATGGAACGCGGATGAAAAGCGCTACGACGCCATGCACCATCCCTTCACCGCGCCGAAGGAAGAAGACCTCGAATTCATGAAGACCGACCCTCTCAAGATCAGGGCCAGAGCTTATGATATTGTGCTGAACGGCTCGGAGATCGGCGGCGGCAGCATCCGTATCCACAGTTCCGAGGTCCAGTCGCAGATGTTCAGTCTCTTGAACATCGCCGAAGAAGATGCGCGCAAGAAGTTTGGTTTCCTGCTCGAAGCGCTCGAGTACGGCGCGCCGCCCCACGGAGGTCTGGCGTTCGGCCTGGACCGGCTCACGGCGATCCTTACTGACAAACAGTCCATTCGCGACGTGATCGCGTTCCCCAAGACACAAAAGGCTTACGATCCGATGACCGATGCGCCGTCACGCGTGACTCCGGCGCAGCTCCGCGAGTTGTCGATCAAGCTGGACATCGTGGAATAAGAATTTTTTAGCCACGAATGCGCATGGATTTCATTGATAAAATCAACAAGGATTCCCGGGGCAAAATTTTTCATCCGTGTCCATCTGCCTGCACCCAGCGTTTACGCGCGGCAACGCGAGTGCAGGGTTGTCCATCCGTGGTTAAATAGTTTTCAGGAGCGATTTTTTTTATGAAGTGCAAGGTCTGCGGCAAGAAAGTCGAACTCCGCATCGGCTGAAGGACAGTAACATTTCGCTGCACGGTGTGCGGCAAGGAATTTCCTATCAAAGATTATATCAACGAACTGGACGAAGAGACGTGGGAGAAAATCTCCCGCCGCCCCTGCAACCGGGCGTGAAGCAGAAACATGTCACGCCGCTGTATCCTCCCGTCTTCGCTGGTCTGCAATCCGTTCATTCTAACGACAGTTCACTTTCGCATCCACACTTTCATGTTTAAAACCTTACCATAATCTATATCCTCAAATTAGAATTTTACGTTGACAAAAACATAAAAATATAATAATGTTTGCATATATTCTTTTATAATCTCTGTGTGGCGAGGAGACGAAGAAAATGGTCCCATTAGAGAAAAGGCTTGATATTTTCAAGATTATTGCCCATCCGGTACGCATCAAGATTCTCGAAGACCTCACGAAGGGAGTGAAATGCGTGAGCGATTTTGAAGAGTCTCTGGATATCAGCCAGCCGAACGTATCGCAGCACCTCAAGCTTCTCCGGTCGCACAATGTCGTCGACTATTTCGTCGACGGAAGGTTGAAATGCTATTTCCTGAAGGAGCCCCTGATTCCTGATCTGCTCGAACTTCTGAAAAAAGAATATGACGACGACATTCCCGCACCGGCCTGCTGTCCAGTGACGAGAAAAGGAACCTACCCAGGTGAAAGGAGACGTTAGCAGATGAAGAAAAACACGATTACGATGTATGTCAATGACCCGATGGGGAAGCGCTGATTGTCCAACATGGAAGCCGCCGGTCGGGCGGAAAAAGAATTCGGCGCCGAGATCACGATGATTAAGAAGACATCTCCGGAGTACGTCCAAGAGAAAGATCCGCTGCCGTGTCCGTCGGTCCTGCTGAACGGCCGAATAATCGCACGAAACGAAACCATTACTTATCAAGCATTGAAGACGGCGCTCTTAAGCGATAGTGATATCAAGGGGGACCGCGTATGAATACACCCTTCCTCGGCACTCTTGTCGCGCTGGGTTTGGGCGGCGGGTTCCTCTCCGGGCTTTTGGGCCTGGGCGGCGCCATATTCATGATCCCCCTGCTGCTCTACGTGCCGCCGCTTCTGGGCGTCGGGCAGTTCGATATGAAGCAGGTGGCGGCGATCAGCATGGTGCAGGTGCTGTCTGCATCCTTGACCGGGGTTATTGTTCACAATAAGAATAAATTCGTGAGCAAATCACTTCTCATCTATATGGGAGTCTGCAACGCCATAGGAAACCTTGCGGGATCCTTTTACTCGCAGCACACGAGAAGCGCCTTTTTGCTCGCTATTTTTGCGACAATGGCGGTTATTGCCGCAGTCGCGATGTTTGTACCGAAACGAGAACAGGGCAAGGACGTTACGCCTGACGAACTGGAATACAATAAGCCGCTCGCGATGGTGTTTAGCCTCGCGATCGGTGTTTTCGGCGGGATGGTAGGCGCACCCGGAGCCTTCCTGTATATCCCTGTAATGATCTATCTCCTGAACATCCCGACACGCATCGTGATCGGAAGCACTTTGGGGATCGTTTTCTTCGGGGCTGTTGCAGGCACGATAGGCAAAATGGCCACCGGCCAGATCGTCTGGCCCGCCGCCTTGGCGCTCGTTGTCGGCACTGTACCGGGAGCGCAATTCGGGGGCGGTGTCAGCAAGAAGGTGAACACGAAGTATCTGCGAATCGCCATTGCAATCATCATTGCCATAACCGGACTCAAAATGTGGTCACAGATTATGGGGCAGTAAGCAAGACTGATAATGGAGACATCTTACTGTAATAAGGAGAGCGCCATGCCGAAAACAGTAACTCTGTATTTGTCAACATCGCCGTATTCCTATGAGAACACGCTGACGAGCGTTCGCATCGCTGAATCGGCCCTGAATAAGGGCCATACCGTCAATCTCATTGCATCTGCTGACGGGGTCTACTGTTTTCTGACAAAGCAGAAGGCAAAGGGCATCCTGAACTCCGAGGAGGAATTCGCCCGGCTCATACAAAAAGGGCTGAGGGTATATCTCTGAGGCGGGTGTCTCAACTTTCGCCGTGCGGCGAAAGACGATTATCTTGCAGGCACGGAAGTCGGCTCGCTCAAGGGGCTGTTTGCAACCATGGGGGAGACGGACGTGTGGATTAATCTCGGAGCATAGGAGGAGCGTATGGCAAACGTTGCAATGATCTTGAAACGATCACCTTACGGCGACATCAACGCGGCTGAAGCAGTGCGTCACGCCCTCGGCGCTGTGTCATTCGAAATGAATGTTGATCTGATCCTGGTGGACGGTGGCGTTCTTCTCGCAAAAAAGGGGCAGGATGATACGGGGACCGGTTTCACCAATCTTGAAGGCGCTCTCAAAGACTGCGTGGACATGGGCGTTACCGTCTATGCGGACATTTCTTCTCTGAAAGCGCAGGGCGTCGCGTCGAATGACCTTGTGGAAAACGTTAAGCTGGTCGGTGCCAAAGAGATCGCCGGGCTGGTGAAAGAAGCGAAATCGACAATGATATTCTGAAGGAGGCTTCCATGCTCGTGATGATAAAGAGCGCGCCTGATACGACTGATGGAGCAAGAGGCTTGACCCTAGCGAAGGAAGGCGGAGCAGATGTTGTGCTTCTCCAAAACGGCGTGTATTTCGCGCAAAAAGAAAAGCTCGGTTCTTTTACCGGTGCGGTGTATGTGCTTGACGATGACAAGAGACTCCGTGGCCTCAAGGATTCCGAGATGGATGTTCGAGCCAAAACCATCGGCTACGATTCGCTGACCGAGATCATTACGGGAGGCGAGAAGGTGGTAGGGATGTTCTAAAAAATAGCTACGAGCCACGAACTACGAGCTGATTCTAAGGGGAGGTTACTATGTCAAGGATCGTTGTTTTAGGGGGATCGTTCGGGGGATTGACTACGGCCTTTGAACTTAAGCGGCTTCTCGGTAAAAAAGCAGATGTGACCGTGGTGAGCGATGACGACCGCTTCGTGTTCCTGCCGTCGCTGCCGTGGCTTATCATGGGTTGGAGAAAGCCAACGGACATTACGCTCAAAGTGAGCGAAATCCTGAAACCGAAGGGGATCGAGTTTGTTCATGACGCAGCGAAGCAGATTGATGCTGATACATCGAAGGTCATTACTTCCAAAGGCAAAGAACTGTCCTATGACTTTCTCGTCATATCTACAGGACCCTATCTTTCCTTTGACGAAATTCCTGGTCTGGGACCAGAGAAGGGCCATACGGACTGCACCTTTACCCTCGATCACGCAGTAAGAACCCGGGAAACCTGGAAAAAAATTCTGGAGAACCCCGGCCCGATTGTTGTCGGCTCGTCGCAGATGGTGAGCTGCTTTGGCCCGTCCTATGAGCTTGCCTTTGAGATGGATGCCGAGCTTCGGCGTCGTAAGATGCGGCACAAGGTCCCCATCGTCTATCTCACGTCGGAGCCTTACCTCGGTCACATGGGTGTGGGCGGGCTTGGCAACTCCAAAACATTTATAGAATACGAGTTCGCGGAGCGGGACATCAAGCCGCTCGTGAACCAGGCCATCCAGGAAGTGGCGCCCGGAGAAGTCCGGCTGAAGGACGGCAACAAGATTCCTTTCAAACTAGCGATGATCGCGCCGCCCTTCAAGGGCGTGCCCGCCGTCATGCCGCTCGGCAATCCTCGAGGATTCATCCCGGTTGACAAGAACTACCGTCACACAAAATATAAAAAAATCTTCAGCGTTGGCGTTGCCATGGCGATAGCGCCGCCGGAGGCCACACCTGTTCCCACGGGTGTTCCGAAGACCGGGTTCATGACGGTCAAGATGGCCAAGATCGCTGCCGCGACGATCGCCTCGGATATTACCGGCAGGGCTGCACAGCCTGGCGGCGAGATCGGCGTGGTCTGCCTCATGGACATGGGGAACACCGCGGCTTTTATGAAAGCCTATCCGGTCCTTCCTCCGCGCCAGAGTTCCTACACGAAAAAGGCGATCTGGGCCAAATGGATGAAGGTCCGGTTCGAAAAATACTTCTTATGGAAGATGAAGAGGGGGCTGAGTAATCTCCCATAAATCTATCATGGTGCTCCAAGTGGTGGTTGCTAAGGACACAAATGAAAGGGGGGACAACAGCCATGACGAAGATAGTCAAGAACGTCTCTGTGATGTGCTTCCATGACGAGCTCTGTCAGGTCTATAACGCGCTTATGACCGCGCTGAGCCTTCTCAGGGAAGGCTCGAAGGTCACCATGTTTTTCGGCTCACGGGGCATCAACGCGGTCCATAAGGACAAGGTCAAGACGCTCAAGTGCCTTCCGGATCAACCCAAAGAAGAAGGCGAGGCAGTCATGAAGAAAATGGAGGAGATGGACCTGCCCTCCGTTGAAGACCTTTTCTTCATGCTGATCGCCGAGGGCGCTACAGTCCTTGCGTGTCCTTTGAACGTCTCGTTGTTTAATATTTCGCCCAAGCAGTTGATCGACGGCGTGAAGGTGGCTGATCCGGCGAAGTACTATAAAGAAACCGTGATTCCCGCAGACATGAATCTGACTTTTTAAGAGAAAAATTTTTACGCTGATATATGCAAAGATCTTCTGCTACGTTAAGAAGAAAGCCTTGCCGATATGGCTGAACCGCCGTAGTTTGTATTGACCACGGGGGATTGACGCGCTAAGCTTAATACCAACGCGGACATTTATTTCGAAGAACGCCGGCTCAGCCCGCCAGTCTCTATGGCCATAAAACCTTTCATCATACTCTTAACTCTGACATCATTCTTCGTTCTGGAAGGGGCGTTTCCGCATTACAAAAACCGTTCTCACCGCGTCGAACATGCCTTCCCGCATGTACTCACTGCCATATTTAACGGCTTGCTTACCCGGCTTCTGCTTGCAGGTTTGACCATTCTAGCAATCGATTGGGGCGAACGCCATCCTCTCGGACTTGCCCATGCATTCCCGATCCCCTCATATGCGAAAACGCTGGTCGTTTTTATTCTTTTTGATGTCTGGATGTACTTCTGGCATATGGCGAATCACCGCATCGGGTTCTTGTGGCTCTTTCACCGGGCGCACCATTCAGATACGGACATGGATACGACCACGGCGCTCCGTTTTCATCCCGGCGAGCTCGTTCTTTCGACCTTCATCCGCATGCCTGCGGTCATTCTCATCGGCATGAGCTATGCCGAGGTGGTTCTGTTCGAAACCTTGTTGAATGTTTCGACTCTCTTTCACCATAGCAACCTGGCGATCCCGGAAAAGGTGGACCGGGTGCTTCGCGCTGTCATCGTAACGCCGAATATGCACCGCGTCCATCATTCGGTCGAACTATTCGAAACGAATTCCAACTACACGAGCCTGCTTTCGATCTGGGATCGTTTGTTCCGGTCATTCAGAAAGAGGGAAGATACCCGGACAATCACCATAGGGTTGCCGAGGTTTCGGGAGAAAAAATGGCAGCGGCTTTTCGGTTTCCTCGCGACCCCGTTTACTCGATCGAATCTATAGCTAAAGTCATACGAGAAGATCATTTTGCCAATTTGGTATATCGATCCTACCTGTTTGTTTGGCTTCACATTGTTCAGCCGCAACCTACAACAAACCCCGCCACGGCACCTCAAATTAGAAGTTTACGTTGACTTTTCCATAAAATACATAATAATGTTTGCATCTATTCTTCTTAGGAGACATCGCATGCTCCCCATGGAAAAGCGAGTTGAACTGTTAAAAATTTTAGCCCATCCGGTACGCATCAAGATCCTCGAAGACCTCACACAGGGAGTAAAATGTGTAAGCGATTTCGAGGAGTCCCTCGACATCAGCCAGCCAAATGTGTCGCAGCACCTCAAGCTTCTTCGGACGCACGACATCGTCGATTATTTCATCGATGGCAGGCTCAAATGCTATTTTCTCAGGGAGCCTTTTATCCCTGACCTGCTTGACCTCTTAAAAAAAGATTATGATGATGACATCCCTGCGCCCGCGTGCTGTCCGGTGACCAGAAAGGGCACGTATCCGGGGCGAGAGAAGACGGTGATTGTATATCCTGTAAAAGGAGGTTGACCAATGCTTATCCGTCTCTATTTTAACGACCCGCAGGGAGCACGATGAAACAGGATCAGCGCCGCGGTCGCGGAGCTGAAGAAAACTTGTGTTTTTAACGTGGAAATCTTGAAGAAGACCGGCTTCGGTCTCATGGAGAGAATGTCCTTGCCGAAGTTTCCGGCCATAGAAATCGACGGCACTGTTGTGTTTCAAGGCTGCGATGTTTCCCAGGAACAACTTGAGGCAGCGATAAGGGGGAAACAGCGATGAGGGAAATCGCGATGAAAGAGAGAGAAAGTACGGTTCAGGACTTAAACCTTCTGAATCAGAAGCGATACGCCGTCACCGCCTGGTTTTATGACATCCTGGATTACCCCTGGGAGTTGCAATATCGAAAATGGAGACCCGGCCTTCTGGGGGATGTGAGCGGGGAAGTGCTGGAAGCGGGGGTCGGGACCGGCCGCAACCTGAAATATTACCCGCCCCGCGTGAACCTGACCGCAATGGATTTCAGTCCCGCCATGCTCAGGAAAGCGTCAAAGCGGTGCGCGAAAGCCTCATGCAGTGTTCAGTTCGTGCATGAAGACGCCTCTCGCATGGAGTCCATCCCGTCCGAGCGGTACGACTGGATCGTTGCTTTCTTTCTCTGCTGCGTCCTGCCCCGGGAATTGCAGGACCAGGCGGTCTCCGAATTCGCCCGCGTGCTGAAGCCGGGCGGAAGATTCCGTCTTCTGGAGATGAAATACTCGGACGACCCCGCTCTCCGAAAGCGTCAGGATTTTTTCGCGCATTTTATAGCCAAAGTATACGGCGCAGGGTTCGACCGGGAAACATTGCGGCACGTGCAGAATAATCCACACCTTAAAGTGACGGGGACCCGCTATCTGAAACACGATGTTTATCTGCTCATCGATGGCGTTCGAGAGCGTTGAAGGGCGGGTTGTCGAAATGATTTCTTTAGGTGGCTCTGACCCTCATTTTTTTGCATTTTTTGCATATCCCCTTCACGGCCTGTACGAAATTTTTGACCCCCGTCTAAGACCACGGAAGATCGCCCGCGCAAACTTGGCCTTCGGCCTCAGACAGTGCGCGTTCGCCCCTAAGGAGACGCTTCCTTAGGCCTTGACGGGCGCCCCAAAAATTTTCCTGGTCCGCTCCGGGGACGTGCGGGGGTTGGGTAAAGACTGATGCTTTTGCCTTTCCCCTGCGCCGGGTGGCTCAGACGCGAAAGACGCGCTTAGCAATGCTGCACGGATTGTAGTGGCGACAGCAATCCAAGGCAGACACGCCCTGCACTCGCGCTGTCGCACTCGTAATCGCTGGGTGCAGGCTGCCGAGCCCGCGGTTTTGGGCGAGGGGAAGTGCTGCGAGTCCTGCAGACCATGGATGATTCATTGTACAATTGTCCGGTAGGCAGCGCGGCTGAGCGATGAGCTGCCCAAAAAAAACAATTATAATACGGTGACATTTGCCCACTAAGTCGGGAGAAGACCCCGAAAAAAAGAAGAGATTCGTCATGACTGACCACGTAGAAAAAAATATTGCTTCTCCCGCGTGACCGCCGGCAGGCGGCGCTGGAAGTTGCCGACCGGATGTCACGAAGCTCTCATTGGGTTCACCTTCGGGCTTCAACGAGATCAGACAAGCAATAAGGAACAAATATGCCGAGGTGTCGATTTCGGCAGCGGGAAAGTTCCAATATCCCACAGGCAAGGATGGGGCAAGGGCTTTGGGATACGATTCCGCTGTCATAGAAAGCGCCCCTGCACGGTTTTTTGAGTCGTATTGCGGCGTCGGAAATCCGTTTTCTTTGGGCAAGATCAATTCAGGGAGCGCATTACTCGACTATGGCTGCGGCGCAGGATTTGACCTGTTTGTGGCCAGCAAGCTGGTTGGGGGAAATGGCCGCGTTTGCGGAATAGATTTAACGGAAGAAATGGTACGACGGGCAAGAGAGAATCTCACCCTCTCAGGCGTTACAAACTTTGAAATCAAAAAAGTTGATTCGGAGACTATACCCTATGACGACCATTCCTTTGATGTCGTCATTTCAAACGGCGTGATCAATCTTTCTCCCAGCAAGCAGACCGCCTTCAGAGAGATCTATCGCGTCCTGAAGCCGGGAGGGAAACTCCAGTTTGCGGACGTTGTATTGGAAAACGAACTGCCTGCCGACCTGGCGGGAAGCGCTGAAGCGTGGTCGCAATGAATCGGCGGCACGGTCCCGGTCCGGGATCAAATGAAGCTGATGGAAGAAGCCGGTTTCGAAAAAATTGAATATGTAGGGACAACCGGCTTTCGCACATCTCAATACACGGTCGGAGCCTTGTTCAGGGCAAGCAAAAAGAAGTAAGAAGCAAGAATCAAGAAGGAAGAAAGAAGGCCGAGACGATGCCATTTTCCCTTCAAATACCCATTTCTTTTCTTGCCCTTTCCAGCCGGTTGTAGTAAATTTTCAATTAATTTACATTTTCTCAATTCTATTTTTCTTACTTCTTACATATTTTTAAACCGGACGAAAGGCAATGAAAATGGCAGATGGAAGAGGGAAAAGAAGGAGGTTTCTTAATTCAAATTTTTTTACTTCTTACATGCTCTTTTTATCCGTAATAATGCTTTTCGCTTCGGGATGTGTAACAGAACCGGCCTTGGACAAGGGAAAATTCGCGGAATTGAACCGGGCCGCACAGGACCTGAAGACCGCGATCAGATCCGGCAAGCGCTGTGAGGTTCCGGATACGTTGCTTCAAAGACTGACATCTGAAATAGCGGCCTTAAAAAACAAGACGGCCTCAAAGGCGGAACGCGACCTGCTCTCGGCCTACTCGCACCTTTTGGTTATTTGCCAGGATGGTTTGCTCCTTTGCCAGTCCCGGACCCATTTGACCGAATTTCAATTCGTCCCGAAGGGACGAATCTATGTGACCCAGGAACTCGATTCGCTCGTTGAGAAATATGATTTACCGACTGAGAGACATCTGTACAGCCCGACCGGGAAGTATTGGAAGAGTATATCCGGGGATTCGATAACGGTGATCTGGGAAAGCGCAGAGGCCGAGATAAAGAACATCGAAAACATGGTAAATTACAATTGATTTTGTCAGATCGGTTACAGAAAATATAAACTTTAAAGACCCTCAGTGGTCCCTTTTTAATTTATAATTTATTGAGGTACTCTTACTTCCTAATTCTGACACCTTAGTTTAAGCGTCAAAGTCCTACAGCGTTGGCATGGCAAGGGTGGTTGGTTGCTTCTCATCACTGTGCGGCCAGCGGGTCGTCACCACCTTGCTCCGCGTATAGAATTGAACGCCTTCCATGCCGTAAACATGTCGGTCCCCGAAGAATGACTTCTTCCATCCGCCGAACGAGAAGAAAGCCATCGGTACCGGTATGGGAATGTTGACGCCGACCATCGCGACCTCGATGTCGCGCGCGAATCTACGGGCAGCGGCGCCCGAGTTCGTGAAGATGGCGACCCCGTTGCCGTAGGGGTTCCTGTTGACCAGGGCTATCGCCTCGTCGAGGCTCTTGACACGCAGCACGATCAGCACCGGTCCGAAGATCTCATCCTTGTATACAGTCATGTCAGTGGTCACCCGGTCGAAGAGGGTTGGCCCGAGAAAGAAGCCGTTTTCGTAGCCGGCCACCTTCAGGCCGCGCCCGTCGACAACCAGTTTCGCACCTTCCTTCACCCCGATGTCGATATAGCCCACTACCTTGTCCCGCTGGGCCGCGGTGATGAGCGGGCCCATGTCGATGCCCGGCTGACCGCCCGGTCCGACCTTGATGGCCGCCGACTTCTCCTGCAGGCGCTCAACCAGAACGTCGGCGATTTCGCCGACCGCGACCACGGTCGAAATCGCCATGCAGCGTTCCCCGGTCGAGCCGTAGCCGGCGCTGATCAGCTCGTCCACGGTAAAAGCCAGATCGCAGTCCGGCATTACCACGGCGTGGTTCTTTGCGCCGCCCAGTGCCTGTACGCGTTTGCCGTAGCGGCTTGCGGTCTCGTAGATGTATTTTGCCACCGGCGACGAGCCAACGGACGAGACGGCGTCCACCTCCGGGTGCGAAAGAAGCGCGTCCACCGCCTCCTTGTCGCCCGGCACGACATTGAACACGCCGTCCGGGAGGCCCGCCTCCTTGAACAGCTCCGCCATGCGCAGGGCGGCCGAGGGCACCTTTTCGGAGGGCTTGAGGACGAAGGCATTTCCGCACGCGATCGCCACGGGGATCATCCAGAGGGGCACCATCACCGGAAAATTGAACGGCACAATGCCGGCGCACACACCGATGGGCTGCAGGATTGAATGGCAGTCGATCCCGCGCCCCACGTCCTCGCCAAACTCGCCTTTCATAAGATGCGGCACGCCGCTCGCGAACTCGAACATCTCGATGCCGCGCTGCACGGAGCCGTCGGCATCAAGCATCGCTTTCCCGTGCTCCTCGATGATCAGATTCACCAGGTCCTTGCGGTTCGACTCCATCAATTCCCGGATGCGCATGAGCACGCGCGCGCGACGCATCGGCGTGGTGTTCCGCCATCCGGGAAAGGCCGCCCGGGCCGCTTTCACGGCTTTGTCCACGTCGGCCGCGCTTCCAAACCGGACCTTACGAATTACGCTGCCGAGCGCGGGATTGAAGACGTCTCCGCTCCGTGTACCGTCCGTGTCGGTATAGGCGCCGTTGATCCACGGCAGAAGTATTGGCAGGTCGGCGGCGTTCTTGCTATTCGACATAATAACATCCTCCTGAAAGCGTCGTGCGCATCTGAAGATACAGGCATCAAAGCACTATTGTCCACGGATTACGCAGATTAACGCAGATAAATTCTGAACCACTAAATTTGGTTAGTTTTAAACTAAGAAATCTTTTCGCTTTTTCTGCGACATCTGCGGCCATCTGCGGATAGAGGCCTTTAAAGACTTTATTGTCCACACCCTGCACTCGCGCATGACACAGCCTGTATTCGCGCACTCGTAATCACTGGCCGCAGGCTCGTAAGCGCTGGGTGCAGGAAGATTATATAAATTAACGCAGATAGGCCTTAAATACTAGTGAATTGTTTTTCCCGCGCTCTCTGCGTCCTCGGCGGTTGTTTTCCTTCGCGACCGGAGCCTGTCCTCGAATGAGTTTATCGGGGACTCCTTCGGTGAAAACTTCTTTTTTGCCTCAACCTTTCAGTATCATGCATCTTAAATCCTACCTCATTCATCCTGTTTGCCGCTACAGGCCGAGGTAGGCCTCGCGAACGCGTGCATTGGCAAGCAGTTCCCTGCCGCTCCCCTCCAGGACAACACGGCCGGATTCGAGCACATAGCCGCGGTGGGCGAGTTCGAGCGCGTTCTCGGTGTTCTGCTCGACCAGCAGGACCGTCACACCCCGTTGATTGATCTCGCGGATGACGCGGAACATTTCCTCCACCAAGATAGGCGCCAGGCCGAGCGAAGGTTCATCGAGCATCAGAATCTTCGGGCCCGCCATGAGCCCGCGGCTGATTGCCACCATTTGCTGCTCTCCTCCCGAAAGCGTGCCAGCAAGCTGGCCCTGACGATCGCGGAGTACGGGAAAGACGTCGAAGACGTCGTTCAGGCGTTGCGGGCGCTGCGTTCTCGCGGCCGGCGCATAGCCGCCCAGCAGGAGGTTGTCGCGCACGGTCATCTGGGGGAAAAGCTTGCGCCCCTCCGGGACATGGATGACTCCGAGTTCGACCATGGCCGCCGGAGCGCGCCGGTCGAGCCGCTGGTCGCCGAGCATGATGCTCCCGGCAGCGGGCCGGAGGAGCCCGGAGATCGTTTTGATGGTCGTGGTCTTGCCTGCGCCGTTCGCGCCGACCAGCGCCACGATCTCGCCGTCCCGGACCTCGAAACTGACGCCCCACAGTGCCTGGACCTTGCCGTAGAAAACCTCGAGTTTCTCGACACGCAGCATGTTCACCCCGTTACTGCATAATTACGTCTGAGTACAAACTGTTCTGTCTCCCTGATATCATATCCGCCATCGCATGCTTGTGCGCGAACCTGCTCACGGGATGCAGGGCGCATGGGAAAAGCACGAACCGATTCCTTCCGATGAGTTTCCGCAGCAACGGGGTTCACGTTCCCCGCTTCCCGAAATATGCCGTGATCACCCCGGGATCGTTCACGACCTCGGAGGGCGGTCCGTCGGCGATCTTCGCCCCCTGCCGGATGACGACCACGCGGTTGGAGATGCGCATGATGGCTTTCATGACATGTTCGACCAGGACAACGGTGATGCCGCTGTCGCGGATCTTCAGGATAAGACCGCACGCCTCTTCCGTTTCGCGGAGATTCAGGCCCGCGAGCGGCTCGTCGAGCAGCAGCAGCCGGGGACCGGTGGCAAGGGCGCGCGCCATCTCCATGTGTTTTTGATCGCTCAGGGTCAGGTCCGATGCCGGCATATCCAGCCTGTCGCCGAGGCCGACCTGCGTGAGCGTCCGCACTGCCTCCGCATCGGCCTTTGCGCGGTCGTTGGTTCGCACCAGCGCGGCAAGGGCGACATTCTCTCTCACGGAAAGGTTCGGGAACGGCTTTACGATCTGGAACGTACGCGCGATACCGATGCGGACCACGGCATGGGGTTTGAGACCGGAGATGCTGCGGCCGTCGAGGCGAATGTCGCCTGATGTAGGGCGGAGGAAACCCGTTATCAGGTTGAACACCGTGGTCTTCCCGGCTCCGTTCGGCCCGATGAGGCCGAGGATCTCACCTCCCTCGACAGTGAATGAGAGGCTGGAAACGGCGCGCAGGCCACCGAAATCGCGTGTCAAGCCGGAAACCTCGAGCAATGCCATGCTTAACCCCTCATCACCGCACCTTGAGGGCCCGGAGCACGCGGCCCCAGATCCCTTCGGGCAGATAGCGGATCACGAGCATCATGAAAAGTCCGTAGAAGATAAGATGCCCGGACGCGAAACGATCACGAAACAGCTCGGCAATGGTGGCGAGAAAGACCGCCCCCACCACGGGCCCCCCGATGGTGCGCAGTCCTCCGACGACCGCGATGAAGACCATCTCGATGGAGAGCGAGATCAGGAACACCGTATCCGGATCGACGTAGCGGTAATAGAGCCCGTAGAACCCGCCGGCGACGCCGGTCAGGAAAGCGGACAGGGCGAGCACGTTCACCTTGGCGCGCGTCGTGTCGATGCCGATGGCTTCGGCCGCATCCTCGTCCTCGCGAATGGCCGCGAGATAGCTCCCGGGGCGGGCCCGGATGAACAGGTATGCTGCAAGCATCGAGCACAGGGCCAGCAGGGCAACAATGATGAAGAACGGCTCCTTGCGCTCCCAGTTGACCGCCGTTCCCAGAAACGAGACGCGCGGCAGCGACGTAATGAGCAGGCCGACGGGCCCGTTGGTCAGCGATTCCCAGTTGAGCGCCACCAGCCTGATAATCTCGGCAACCGCGAGCGTGGACAGGGAAAAATAGGGGCCGCGCAGCCGGAAGCAGATAATGCCGATCGGAATGGAAATCAACGCGCCGACGATGCCGCCCAGCGCCATGCCGTACCAGGGTGCAAGCCCGAACCGCAGGAACAGGATCATGGTCGTGTAAGCGCCGGCGCCGAAAAAGGCCGCGTGCCCGAACGAAACCTGTCCGGCGTAGCCGCCGAGGAGGTTCCAGGCAACGCCGAGCGACGTCCACATCAGTACGGTGATGCCGACGTGCAGGAAGAACTGGTTCGATACCCCGAGCGGGATCGACAGCAGGAGAAGGGCCGCAATGAACGGCAGGACTCGCTTCATGATCGTGCCCCGAACAGGCCCTGCGGGCGGAACAAAAGTACCAGCAGGAACATGATGAACCCGATCGCGTCCTTGTACGCGACCGATATATACACCGCGCCCAGCGATTCGACCATGCCGAGCAGAAGGCCCCCGGCAATCGCCCCCGGGATCGACCCCAGACCGCCGAGGACCACGATCACGAAGCATTTGACGAGCAGGATCTCGCCCACGGTGGGATAGAGGTAGAGCGAAGGGACCAGCAGCACGCCCGCCGAGGAGGCAAGCGCCGTTCCCAGGCCGAAGGTTATCATGGAGACACGATCGACATTGATGCCCATCAGCGCGGCCGCCTCCGGATTCTGGCTCGTGGCGCGGACCGCACGGCCGATATCGGTGCGCGCGAGAAAGAGATAGAGCCCCGCGGTTATGAGCGACGCGAGAACGAAAGCGATCGCCAGCGGCACCGGCACCGCAATCCCGAAGGGCCGCAAAGGCGTCATCGCATAGGGCAGGTTCAGGGTCCGGTAATCACCCGTCCAGATGAAGAGCGCGATATTGGCGACAAGCAGGGAAAGGCCGGCGGTATACAGAAGGGTGTTCAGCTCTCCGCCGGGCATGATGGCCTTGATGAGATAACGATAGGACAGCATACCCGCGACAAAGAAGAGCGGCACCCAGAAGACCGCCGATAGGAACGGATCGATCTTCCACAGGGTAAATGACCAGTAGGCGCTGAACATGCCGAGCATCACCATCTCGCCGTGAGCGAGGTTGATGATGCGCATGACGCCGAAGATCACCGTAAGTCCCACGCCGATCATGGCGTA
>JBLMWN010000228.1:0-4261 GCA_050257255.1 Betaproteobacteria bacterium
TGATACCCAAAGGAGATGGCACAGACCGTCCCTTGGGAATCCCGACCATTCGGGACAGGGTAGCCCAGATGGCCGTCAAGTTGGTCATCGAACCGATCTTTAAAGCGGACTTCATAGACACCTCATACGGATTCAGACCCAAGAAGTCGGCCCACGATGCAATCGAGGACATATCGTACGCCCTCAACTGCGGTATACGGAAGTCATCGATGCCGATGTGTCCAAGTACTTCGACACCATCCCTCATGCAAAGCTCATGACTGTGGTCGCCGAACGCATTGTTGGTGGGGCGATTCTGCACATCATCCAGATGTGGCTCAAGGCCCCGTCATGAAAGAGGACAAGGACGGGACGAAACGGAACGTCGGAGGCGGCAAGGCAAACACCAAAGGCACACGCAGGGAGGGGTCATTTCTCCGCTCCTGGCGAATCTCTAGCTGCATTTGCTGGATAGAATATGGCACAGAAAAAGCTCCCGTACAGTCTTGGAGCACGTCTCGTACGGTATGCCGATGATTTTGTCGTGTTGTGCAGAAAAGGCACCGAGCAGGCAATGGCGGTCATCCGCCGGGTGCTCGACCGCCTTGGCCTCGTTCTGAATGAGAACAAGACCCGCATTGTGGACGCCAAGCACGAAGGCTTCAACTTCCTTGGATTTGAGCCGCACATGGGGAGAAGTCGGAGAACGGGCAACCTTTACCCATTGGCTCAACCATCACGAAAGGCCCTGAAGAAGATCAAGGACAGCGTTACCGCGTTAACCAAGAGACGAATGACGCCGAAGCCGCTCAACGTGATAATAGAAGAGGTCAACACCGCCCTCCGGGGCTGGGTCGGATACTTTCATTATCGCAACAGCAGCAAGGCGTTCAACCGTCTCAAGTTCCATGTGGAAGCGCGAGTGCGCACGCATCTGCGGAAGCGGCATAAGATCAAAAGCAGGGCAGCGGGGTTTACGAGGTTCACTAACAGGTCATTGTACGAGAAGTACGGGCTCTATAAAGTGCCGACAGCAGCAGGCTGGCTAAAGGCGCATGCCGTGCGGTGAAGAACAGCGGAAAGCCGTGTGCGGGAAAACCGCATGCACGGTTTGATGAGGGAGGGCTGGTCAAAGCGACTAGCTCTCTACTCTACCCAGTGTGCTCTTATCTGTATCTGTACTTGGGCGCGATGCAGGGCGTGTCTTCGTTCTTCCGTAGCCCTTTTCCTCTGCCTACCCGCCGACGTACCCGGGAGAAAAATCAATGTCTCCGGATTTCTCTGTCGTATTCACTTGCGCCGTCTCCTCGTAATCCGCAGCGCCTTTCCAATCAACGGGGCAGGAATGCGACAATATCTGTAGCTTCCAGTCGATCTGGTCCGCGAGCTCGCTCAGGTGCCGTCCGAACATCCCGCCTTCGACGTCTTTACCCGGACTTTTAGCGGCTGACCGTTCCTTCAGTTTAATGATCTCTTCCTTCATATCTGCCAGCTTGGTATAGACTTCATCGCAAAATCCCTTGCTTTCTTTCACATTCATAACGCTTGCCATAATACACCTCTCTGTAAAATAGGTTTCTTTACTCATATAAATTATAGCATATAAAAGGGAGTGCAATGGTCTTGTATTTTCATGCAGAAATGACAGAAACGTAACCGTAGTTATAAAATACTTAAGTTGGGTCAATTGTGCGAGGAGCGCTAGTATCCGAAATCCCCCGCCCAGGTAAAGCCGAACTCTATTTCTTCTCCCATTCTGCCTCGCCTTCTCAATCTTTACCTTTTCCATTTCCCGCTGCGTGCTCGAGGACCTGCTGAATGTGGACGTCTATCTGCCGCAGGACCGAGGGCGAGACCGCGTAGCCGTCGCTCTCGTAGGTCAGGATGGACATCCCTTGCCGGACGCACAGGGGTCTCAGGATAGACTCCGAGATCCGGAACGGGAGGCAGTTGAACGGTCCGATAACGATGATCCCGTCGTAGCCCTCGGTCTCGGCCTCGAGGCCCCGGCCCACGGTCGGAAGGATCTCGCCGTAGATCTCCGGCGCCACGTGTGCGGAGGCCTTCTCGAACAGGGCAGCGGCGTCATTGGGACCGGCCACGAGCAGGCCGGTCTTCCCGAACAGCTTCCTGTAGTCCCCCTCGTACCATCTCTCCAGGTGATAGGCGAGCCAGTTCTGCAGATACCCCTTCCCGTCGTTTTGGAGGATCCTCGTGCAGGCCTTTGCAAACGCGAGGCTGCCCGGCTTCAGGTCCCACCCCTGGGCGGCCTCGGCCACCGAGTTATAGATGTGGTAAAGAAGGAGGTCGGAGAGATCGACCGGCTTAAGGATGATGCACTGGTCGGTATAGAGGTCGAGGACGCCTTCCATGAAAAAGGGGCTGAACCGGGTGAAAAAATCTCCCATGACAACCACCCGGGGGCAGGTCCGCGGGTCCCGAATGCGCGGAAGCGCTGCCACCTGTGCGACGAAGCCGGGCAGGTTCGCCTGGAACTGGGCGAGCGAGCCTGCCTCCGCGACGAATTTATCCCATTCCCGCCGGAGCGCGTTCACACTGCCGGGGGCACCCACAACACGAAGAACGTGCTCGATCTCCACGACGATGTCCGCGACCAGGAGCGTAAGGGCCGTGTCCTTTGCGAGCGTCATCCTATTGAAACCGAGGTTGTCGCTTTTTTCTTTCGGGCTGAAAAGGAAGAGGTCGGCTAGCCTTTGCTCCTCGATGAAACGTTCGAGGTATCCCCTGTAGGAGTCCACCACGCAGGGCGCGCCGCCCTGCAGAGTGAAGTACCCCGCGATCTCTCCGGGTTGGCGCTCGTTGTGGATACGGATCAGTTGTCCTACGCAGAGCGGCAGGGGCAGGCACTCCCGGCCTGACGTGTATCGGAGGCCCTGTTCAAGCTGGCCCCGGTCCAGCGGGAACGATCCGCCGGCATGCAGGCCGACCCATCGGACAGCCATGGCCAGTGCCCCTGAATGGTATTCGGAAAAGTTCGGGAAATAGAGCTTTACCCGCGGATCGTTCAAGGCGACCTGTTCTCCCGTGGAACTGATGACCTTGCCGCTGATGTCGAGCCGGCACGGGAAGAACTCACGGGTACTCGTCGTAGGTATTTCCCGATAGTTCCGGATGATGTCCAGGAAAGCCTCGAGGCGAGTCTGTACCCCGGCGTCGGCGGTGTGCGCATCGATCTCGAGGACCAGGTACGGCTTGGAGCCCATCCCGGACGCGATCAGGGCATGGGTGAACGCGTCGATGGTGCAGCTGTAATTGCTGACGCACATGAGGAACAGATGGGGATGCTTCCTGGCAAGGGCCACGGCGTTCAATACCTGGTTGGAGAAGTGCCACGAAGTAGGTCCCTCCTCGATCGGCGCCAGGCAATCGGCGGGTATCGCCAGTACTCCCATGCTTGAGAGCTTCTTGCCAACCGATTGGGAGGCCTCCGCCGCGTAGGCATTGTAGCTGCGGCCGGCAAGCAGGACCACGGGCTTGCCTTCCGCAATCGCAAAATCGAGGGACCCTTGTCCCAGCTCGCGCATGGCCTGCTCCGTTTTGGTCTGCGCGTTCTTTGCCGTGTCCCAGGCTTCTTGTACGCGTTCGCGGCCTGCGCCGAACTCCCGCAGTGCGATCTCCGTCAGACCCGGACCGATCTCGTAGCCGTGCGTGAAATCAAAGCGCGGAGAGAGAAAGCAGACCTCCGAGAATGCCTTTGCCAGGAAATAGGGGCTGGCCTGGGTGATGGGGCACAGGAAGGAATCGCGGCATGCATTGGACCGGGGCATGCGCACCACATGGGGCAGAAAGACCAGATTGACGCCTTGTCGCGTAAGGTCAAGTACCGCCCCGTGAGCTGTCTGCACAGGGAAACAAAAGCCGGAATAGGATTTCAGCTCGCCGTGCGGGTCAACGCCCGATAAAATCACTTCCAGCCCCAAACCCGACAGGAAGGTCGAGTAGAGGGGATAGAGCGAGTACGTGGTAAGCGCCCGCGGAATGCCGACGCGAAGCTTTACCTTGTCATGTTCGCGGCCGGGTTCGCGAGGGAGCGGCAGATTAGTATCTTTCCCCGATTGGTCCGCGGGCTTTCCAAAGATCAACCCTGCCCGCTGTTCGATCAGGTCGGGAGCCGCTGCGGTTTTGGCCTTTCTCTTCCACACGCTTTCGTAGAGACTGCAGCGGCCGCCGAAGGGAAATTTTCTGCCCCCAACTTCAAACCGGTCTATGCTGCAGTGCATCCGGCATGCCCCGCAAATGAAGCGGCCCGGGGACTCCATCT
>JBLMWN010000229.1:0-10939 GCA_050257255.1 Betaproteobacteria bacterium
ATTATTCCGCGAAAGGCGTGACGATCATGACCCACGATTTCAACTGCATAGCAACCGGCATCGGCAGCCTGCCAACCACTGATCCCGACAAGGCCGCGGCCCTGTCGCTCCGATATCTCGCGGAAGCGCCGGTCTGGCCGCAGCTTCCGCAGAAGGACTTTCGCGAGCATATGGACGGCCAGTACAGTGAAACCCTGCCCGGCATCAGGCTCGACGCGGCGAAGAAACGGTTTTCTTTCGATACATCGAAGGACCTTACATCTGAGCTCGAAACGTTCTTCGAGCGTTATATCGAGAAGGACTTCGGTTTTTTCAGGATGACCGAGGATTATGCCGCCGGGTTCTACGCCTTTCTCCGCGCATTAAAGAAAGAGGTTCCTGCCCGTGCGCGGTTCCTCAAAGGTCATATCACCGGCCCCCTTACCGCCGGCATCTCGTTCAAGGACGAAACCGGCAGGGACATTATCCATCATGAGGTGCTCTTCGACGCCGTAGTCAAAGGGCTTGCCATGAAGGCGGCCTGGCAGATCCGTGAGCTCAAGCAGTTCGGCAAACCCGTCATCATCTTCATCGATGAACCGGCCATGGAGTCTCTCGGCTCAGCCTTCTCAGCGGTCTCATACGAGGTCGTTGCCGAAAGATTGAACGAAATCATCGGCGTCATACATGAACAGGGCGGCATCGCAGGCATCCACTGCTGCGGCAACGCGGACTGGCCCATGCTGTTCAGGACCGGGACCGACATCATGAACTTCGATGCCTTCGGCTACATGGAAAAAGTCATGCTCTACCCCGATGACATCAGGAAATTCCTGAACCGGGGCGGCGCGCTCGCCTGGGGAATCGTGCCCACGGGCGCTTTCACCGGGAGTGAAACGGCCGATATGCTCCTTGCCAAACTCGAAGCAGGCATAAAGCGGCTGGAAAAAAACGGCGTCCCGCGAAGGACCATTCTGCGCCAGTGCCTGATCACACCCTCCTGCGGCATGGGCAGCCTCACGCCGGACAAGGCCGAGGCGATCCTGAAGTTGCTCAGGGAGGTTTCGGACAGGATGCAAAAAAAACTTCCGGAATAAAAAACGCAAGAACCACATTCTCCTGGACACGGATTGACACGGAAAAGCGGATAGAATTTCCGAATCTTGAATTTTCAAATCCAACTTTTCCCATTAATCCGTGTCCAAAATGTTTATATAAACTCTCATGCCCCGGCATTTACACTTCACGAGATTTCTCAGCCTCTCCCTCGCACTCCATGCGCTGGCAATCGCGTCCGCCCTGTACCTGATAAAACCGCGGATACCGGAAATCCCCCTGTTCACGCCGGTCAAGATCGTGAACCTGCCGCCCCAGGAGGCCAAGCAGCTGCCGCCGCTAGAACAAAGCATCCCTGTGCGTCCAGTTCCCGCCCCTCCCGCGCCCCCTGTTCCCCAGCGTGTCGTGCCGGAAAAACCACTGCCTCCAAGCGCTGTGCCCATGCCGAAGAAGTTCGGAGAAAGCGACGAGGTCAAACTTCCGAAGACGCTGCCCCGGACAGGTGTGCCCGAAGGCGCGGAACAGGGCAGGGAAACAGGGAAACCGGGAACAGGCGCCATGACCGGCCCCGGACAGGCGCACAAACAGGCCGGGCCGCTGCCGTTTCTTACGCAGAACGACATCGATGTACTGGCGCGCAAGGGAATGCCCGCGAAGCAGCCGGGAGACGATTCGGTCACGCTCGATACGGACGAGTTCAAGTTCATGTCCTATAACCGCTGGCTCAAGATCAGGGTTGAAAGCATGCTCAAATATCCCGAGCTCGCGGCCGTTTCAGGCTACCAGGGAACGCTCTTCATAAAGTTCGATATTATGAAAGACGGCTCGCTCGGCGAGCTTGAGCTCCTGAAATCATCGGGATTTAAGATCCTCGACGACGAAGCGCTCCGCGCGATCCGTGCGTCCGCGCCGTTCCAGCCCCTTCCCGATGACTGGAGCATGGACCGCTATTCGATTCGCGCCGCCGTGATCTTCTACCTGGGGGTCGGCTACATCCGATGACGGACCTGCTCAAAATCGGCGCGGCCTTCGCCTTCATCGTGCTGCTCCTGCGGATGCGCTGGAACCTCGGGCTCGTGATGCTCCTCGCCGCTCTCTTTCTCGGCTCGCTCTACCGTATCGGTCCAATCCAGCAGGCGCGGGTCGCCGTCGCCTCCAGCATCGACATCGTGACGATCAACCTCGTGACGGGATTGATCCTCATCATGGTGCTCGAAAATATCATCAGAAAACGGGGCGTGCTCAAGCGTATGATGGAGGCGGTCGTGAACGTGGCCCGCGACCGGCGCATTGCCATGGCAGTGCTGCCCGGCGTGATCGGTCTTTTGCCCTCGGCCGGCGGCGCCGCCTTCTCGGCTCCGATGGTGCAGGAAGCTGCCGCTGATGCGGAAATGAAACCCGAGCGCAAGGCATTCGTCAACTACTGGTTCCGGCACATCTGGGAGTACATCTCGCCGCTTTACCCCGGCGTGGTGCTCGCCGCCGCCGTGACCAGGGTGCCTATGAACAAGCTCCTGCTCTCGCAGCTTCCGCTGCCGCTCGCCGTTGTGGGCGTCGGCGCCCTGTTTGGGTTCCGGGGAACGAGGACAGGCCCCGTCGCGGGAAAGAGAAACCGAGAGGAGGTCAAGGCGCTCTTCGTGACCCTTCTGCCGATCACCGTCTCGATCGTCCTTGTCGTCATCTTCAGGCTGCCCCTGGCCCTGGCGATGCTATCAATCGTCATCGCCATGTTCGCCTTTTACCGGTATCCTTCAAAGGATATCCTGACCACACTCAAGGAGAGCGTGTCCGTAAACGTCATGCTCATGGTCATCGGCATCATGGTGTTCAAGGGCATGCTCGACGCCACCGGGGCCATCGACGCGCTGCCGGTCTTCTTCAGGCAGAGCGGCATCCCGACTTCGGCGGTCCTCTTCGTCCTGCCCTTCATGGTAGGGCTGCTTACCGGCCTCACCGTGGGTTTCGTGGGCGCCACCTTCCCGATCATCATGACCATGATGGGCGGCAATGCCGATCTCGGCGCAATTACCTTTGCCTTCGCAAGCGGCTTCGCCGGTGTGATGCTCTCCCCCACCCACCTCTGCCTGCTCCTGACGATACGGTATTTCAACGCCGACATGGCCGGCACGTATCGCCTCATGTACCTGCCTGTGTTTTTGGTATTTCTCGTGGGACTGATACGGTTATGGTTCTAGAGGAAGGATTGCTGATTATGCACGAGGAAAGCAAAACACGAATTGATCGCTGATCCGCGCTAAAAGTGAATAAAGCAGAAACAAGACGCCAAGGGAAGATTGCTGTGCGGTAAAAAGGCGGACAGCAACTGTTATCCCTCATGCCCCTTTGCCCCGACTTTCTTTGTTTTAATATTCTGCGTTTGTCTGCGTCCAAGGATATCTCTTTTTCTCCGTACCCTGTTCGTTTTCCCTGCTCCGATTGAGACTTTTCGTTTGATTTTTCAAGCCGGTTGTGTTACTTTCCAGTCCATGATTACGAACGACATCTTAGCGGATTCCCAGAAATACATCATGAACACCTACAGCCGACAACCGCTGGTGCTCGTCAAGGGACGAGGGACCAGGGTTTACGACTCCGATGGCAGGGAGTACATCGATTTCGTTTCCGGGGTTGCCACCTGCAATCTGGGCCACTGCCACCCGCGGGTCGTCGTGGCGCTTCAGAAGCAGGCCCAGCGACTGATACATGTGTCGAACCACTTCCATAACGAGCCGCAGATCAACCTCGCGAAAGCGCTTGTACGGCATTCCTTCGCCGATAAGGCCTTCTTCTGCAATTCAGGCACCGAGGCCGTCGAAGCGGCCATCAAACTCGCGCGACGATACGCGCGGGAGATTATGAAACAGGACCGCTACGAGATCATCACGATGCGGGGCTCCTTCCATGGGCGGACAATGGGCGCCCTATCGGCAACTGCACAAGAGAGATTCCACAAGAGCTTTGAGCCAATGGTCCCTGGGTTCCGGTATGTCCCCTTCGATGACGTCGAGTCCGTCACGCGGGCCGTGAACGAACAGACCTGCGCTATACTCGTTGAACCCATCCAGGGCGAGGGAGGTGTGAACGTTCCTTCCGATGGTTACTTGAGGGCTCTCCGGGATATCTGCGACAAGCACAAGATCCTTCTCATGCTCGACGAGATCCAGACCGGCATGGGAAGGACAGGGAAGCTCTTCGCCTATGAGCACGGGAGTATCACTCCGGACGTGGCCGTGCTCGCCAAGGGGCTCGGCGCGGGCATGCCGATCGGCGCTCTCCTTGCGACGGACAAGGCCGCACAGGGATTGACGCCCGGTTCCCACGGCTCCACCTTCGGCGGCAACCCCCTGGCGTGTGCAACCGCGCTCGCCTCGCTCGAAGCGCTGATCGAAGACAACATCATTATTCCGACCGTGGAGCAACTCGGCGAATACTTCCTGCGTGGGCTCGAACGATTGAGGGGGAAATATTCCTTTGTAAAGAACGTGCGGGGCAAAGGCCTCCTCGTGGGTATGGAACTGGACTTCCCCGGCAAGGAAATTGTCTCAGCCTGTCTTAAGGAAGGGCTTCTGATTAACTGCACCATGGATACCGTCCTGCGTTTCATGCCGCCACTCATCATCACCGAGGAAGAGATCGACCGGCTCCTTGAGACGCTCGACGGAATATTTGCGAAACGCTGAATCAGTTCGTGGCTGGCAGCTGGTAGCAACAATGCCATAAACTACGAGCTATCAGCTATGAGCTATAGACTTTTTTTGGAGAACTCATGAAAAAAGACCTGCGAGCCATTTCTGACCTGTCATTTAAGGATATTGACGCGATTCTCAAGCGCTCCGCAGCCCTGAAAAAAGCCCTGCGGCAGGGAAAAGCCCGTCCGACGCTCAAAGGGAAATCAATCGGCATGATCTTTGAGAAGTCATCGACGCGGACGCGGGTCTCGTTCGAGGTCGGCATGTATCAGCTTGGCGGCCAGGCCTTGTTCCTCTCGTCCAACGACCTCCAGATCGGCCGGGGAGAGCCGATCGCCGATACGGCGCGCACCCTCTCCCGATACCTCGACGGGATCATGATCCGCACCTTCGCCCAATCTACAGTCGACGAACTGGCGCGTTATGCTGCGATTCCCGTGATCAACGGCCTGTCGGATCTCCACCACCCCTGCCAGGCCCTTGCCGACCTTTTCACCATCAGGGAAAAGAAGGGCAATTTGAAAGGGCTGAAGCTCGCGTACGTCGGCGACGGGAATAACGTGGCGAACTCCCTCATTGAAGCCTGCGTCAAAACGGGGATGCACATTTCCGTCGCCTGTCCTCACGGCTACGAACCTGACGCAGGGGTGATGCGCGAGGCAAAGCGGGAATCAGGTAAGACCGGCTCGGAACTTCGGATCGTCAATGACCCAATGAAGGCCGTGAAAGACGCCGACGCCGTGTATACCGACGTCTGGGCGAGCATGGGCCAGGAGGCCGAACATGCCGTCAGGGTGAAGGCTTTCAAGGGATACGAGGTGAATGCGAAGCTCATGAAGTCCGCCCATCCGAAGGCCGTCGTTATGCACTGTCTCCCTGCGCACCGGGGCGAGGAGATTTCCGCCGAGGTGATCGACGGACGACAGTCCGTAGTCTTCGATCAGGCCGAGAATCGCTTGCATGTTCAGAAGGCTGTGCTGGAAATGCTGCTGTTGCAGCGATAGTGTTGCGAAACAGTGAAACCTTTTTATACGTAAAATTATAAGAGCAGGAAATGGCAAGTTGTAATTTGTGAATAATAAACCTAAAATTATAATCTCACACTGACAATCCTCCGAAATTGTGTTATAAATAACTTCAGTTTGCAGCAGCACTACATTTCGGAGGTGTGCGCATGAAGCCATTGATCGGGATCACCATGCAACTGGAGGTCCAGCCCGCCAGGAACATGAATATCCTGGACCAGGATTACGGGAAAGCCGTTGCTCAGGCAGGCGGCATTCCGGTGCCGATCCTCGGCATCGATGATGCCGTACCCGATCTGGTAAAGCATCTTGATGGATTCATCTTTACGGGCGGCGACGATATTCATCCGCGCTTCTACAGAGAGAAGCCTCTTTCCGGATCGCGTATGACGCTCTCTCCTGACGAACGAATACGGTTCGAGATGGACCTCTTCAGGTCCGCAGCAAAGGCGCGAAAACCCGTTCTGGCCATCTGCTATGGTGCACAATTGGTGAACGTCACGCTCGGAGGCAAGCTATATCAGGATATTCCCCGACAGATTCCCAAGGCCATCAAGCACGGCCCTCTTAAGGCGGGCGAGAAGATATTTCATTCCGTTAATATTTTCGAAGGCACCAAAATTTGCCATATTATAGGCGACTGCCGGGGCACGGGCAAATGCAATATCAGAGTCCGCAGTTCTCATCATCAGAGCGTTAAAAATCCCGGCAGGGGTCTGCGGCTCTCGGCGGTATCACCCGACGGCGTAGTTGAGGCCCTGGAGTCCCGCTCAAAAAATAATTTCCTCGTTGCCGTGCAGTGGCACCCGGAAAAAACACTCAATGACCGATATTCGAGGAAACTTTTCACTGCTCTCGTCAACGCATCAAAAAAATAATCCGCGGGGAGAGCCCGGGACGGGGACGTGGTCCTGGATCCTGCGCCTCCTCCTTGTGCTCCTGTTTTTGACGTCCGTTCTCGGCTGCCACAGATCCGATGACGGCCTCCTTCCCGGCTATCTCTACCTCCGGCTGAACAACAATCCTACAACGCTTGACCCCGCACTCATAACTGACGTGCAGGGCGGCGGCATTGCTGCGAAGCTCTTTAACGGACTGGTCCGCTTCAACGAAAATCTGGACATCGTGCCCGATATCGCCCACTCATGGAAACTCTCCGGCGATCAGTTGACCTATACATTCCGCCTCCGATACGACGTGACGTTCAGCAACGGGCGGAAGGTCACGGCCCAGGACGTAAAGTACTCCTTCGAGCGCGTTCTCACGCCCCGGACAAAAGCGCCCCTCACCTGGGTCCTCGACAAGATTGAGGGTGCGAATGACGTTCTTGCCGGAAAGGCTGCCGATGTCTCGGGCATCCGGGTGGTGAACGACCATACCCTGACCATCAAACTTGAAAGGCCGTTCGGACCGTTCCTGTCGCTCCTCGCCATGACTTCAACCTACGTCGTTCCCCGGGAGGAAGTAGAGCGTCTCGGGCAGGATTTCGGTACGCACCCCGTCGGGAGCGGCCCCTATCGCTTGAGTGAATGGAAGCACGGACAGCATCTGATTCTCGCGGCCCGCGAAGACTACTTCGAAGGGCGGCCCAAGCTGAACGGAATTTACTACCGCGTCATACCGGAAGACTTGACTGCAGTGCTGGAATTCGAAACCGGCCGGCTCGATGTGCTTTTAATCCCCTCTTCGGAGTATCATCGCTATACCACCGACCCGACGTGGCGTGATTTCGTATATGGCAGGCCGGGGCTCAACACCTATTACCTCGGCCTCAACTGCACCCGGCCGCCCTTCAATGACATCCGGGTCCGGCAAGCCGTCAATTACGCTATTGACCGTCGGCACATCCTCAATACGGTCTTTGAAAATCGCGGGGTTCTTGCTGCGGGACCGATCCCGCCGGGCTTGTGGAAAAACATCATCCTGCCCCCGGCCACAACGGCATACGGTTATGATCCGAAGAAGGCGAAGGAACTGATACGGCAGGCCGCTGCCGAGGGAACTGTGATTAAGCTCTATATCTCAGCCGATCCAGAGGTGCTCGACATCGTTGAGGTCATCCAAAGCTATCTTGCGAAAGCGGGCCTCAAGGTGGAAATCACTCAACTCGACTGGAGCGCCTTGAAACATGCAGTGAATGAAGGCGAACCGGACGCCTTTTGGCTTTCCTGGTGGGCGGATTATCCCGATCCCGAAAACTTCCTCTTTCCGCTTTTCCACTCGTCCAGCGTCGGGTCCGGTGGAAATCGCACGCGCTGTCTCGATGCGGAACTTGACCGGCTGATCGAAACAGCCCAGCGCACCATGAACGAACGGCAGCGGTACCGTCTCTACCGGCAGGCAGAAAACCGCATCATCGAGAATGCACCATGGGTATTCATGTGGCACCGCGCAGACTACTACGTTATCCAGCCTTGGGTGAAGGATTTCAAAATCTATCCCATTTATTCCATTGATAAGCGTGTGGATGTTACCCTAAAGCGGTAAGAATCAAAAAGACAGAGGCCAGAGCGCATGCAGATATAGTTTTAACCTGTCATCTGTTCTCCGGCACTCTGTCCTCTGTTCCTCTCAGGCTATCTTCTTCATTTTCTCGCCCTCGCCTTTCCATTCATGGGCGGATTTTTTTACCTTGGCTATCATCTCAGGGGTAAACTCCTTGATCCCGTGGGCTTCCCTAGCATGGGCCGCTGCACCGTCCGTGATCAACTCTTCGGTCATCGCTATATACCGCCACGTGCATTCCGGGTCCATATCACAATTATATTCTTTCAATACGAGATCGGCGGATCTCGCGGCATCAGCCCCGGTGGGCGATGTAAAGAGGTTTTTTATCTTCCCCAGCATATCAGGGCCGACCTCCTGTACACCATGGACGTCACGAAGATGGATGGCCGCGATATCAGCGAGAAGTTCCTCAGTCTTTGCTATGTGCTTCCAGGTACAATTGTTTCCCAAGCTTTCGCATGCGAACTCTTTCATAGCGCACCTCCTGTCACATGAGTCATAAAATAAACATTAATTCATCTCTTATTTTTACTATACCACAAGCGGGCGGATGTTTGACTAATGCTGTAGGGGGCTTTCGGGCATGATACCTTGGTTTGACAGGATGGCAGGATACGTCAAGGGTCTAAAGACCATGGAAAACCGGAATTCTCGTCATCATGATAAAGAAGCGGCCGCTTCATCGTCTTATGAAACGAACATCGAACGGCGGCGGCACCATCACTTCCTGGGCCCGCCGGCACATCGCGTCAGCCACCTGGATCATTTTCTGTTCGCTGTCGATGTTCTCGTCGGGAAGCCCCGCGACGCCAATGCTCATGGTGACATTCGTTGCATCGGGCCACGTGAACGGGTGGTTCGCCACAGCCTCGAGGATGCGCGCCGCCGCCTGCAGGGCATCATGGCGCATCGTGTTCGGGAGCAGAACGATGAGCGCTTCTCCGGACCACCAGGCAGCGGTGTCTACCTCCCGTATCGTCTTCTGAACGAGCCCAATGATCGCCTTGACGAGGGCATCGTCGGCCCTCCGGCCCATCTTCTGACCGTCCAGGTTGATCAGCATACAGCTCATCTGCTGCTTGAAGCGTGCAGCCCGTTTGAATTCCTTCGAGAACATCGCCTCGAATTGCGGACGTCCGAATAGCCCCGTCGCGGGATCGATGACTGCATCGCCCGATCCCCTGAACGAAAGTATCGGAGGCGCTGTATTGTCAAGCATCGGTCCTGCCGCAGGTTCCGGAATCAATGCCGGTTCTTGGGGGAGCAGCGGCGCGGGTTCAGACTTCCTAAAAGTCCTTGATTCCGATTCTAATTCTGATTCTGATTCCGGTTTCGGCACCAGCCTCAGGTCCGGTCGCGGCACCGCTCTGAGGACATGTCTTCGTTCGCCGTCATCTTCCCGCTCCATTTCCCGCTTCACTGCCGCTGCTTGAGCAGTCTGCACTCCGGGTTCCGGCTCCATTTTCGGAACGAGCTTGAGATCCGGTTTGGGTGCCTGCTGCATGACGGTGATCAGCGCCGGACGCGGCTCCTGGGGCGGCGACGGTTCTCCGCTCAATCCCGGCCCTTGCTGCGGCTCCGCTGCCTTCGCTGTCGCGGCCGTTCTCGCATGGAGCACCTTGACGATCCGGTCTTCGAGTTCTCTCTCGGTATACGGCTTTGCCAGATAATCGTCCGGACCGTACGACTTGCCGGCCATACGCTCCGGCGTATACCCGCGGCCGGTGAGCAGGATGATCGGGATGGAGTGCGTGTCCTGCCGAACTCTGAACCGGTGGCATAGATCGAGGCCCTCGATGTCGGGGAGCGCCACGTCGAGAAGGATCAGGTCGATGGCTTCATTCCTCGCCATCATGAGCGCGGTCAGGCCGGAACCAGCCCAGATAACTTTGTAGCCCCTCTCCTCCAGGTGGTTCTTGGTTCCATTCCCCTGCGTCTGCGCAGATTGTATGAGCAGAATCGTTTGCTTTGTCATAGTGGCCGGCCTCGGTGGCCTGCGATCGCGTCTCCTCCCTGTATCATCCTTCCCGGGCACTGCAAGCGGCGATGAAAAAGGCAGTTCGAGAAGCTGCAGGAACTGCTGCATGTTGCCTATAAAAATACCATAAACAAGCTTTAATTATCAATACCCCTGACGGGGTATTTTTCGGGTATGGCCAGGAATAAAAAACCTATTCTATCAACGCTGTGCATCTAAAGGACGGAGCCGCCCAGAAACCGGAATTGCTTGTTCTCGGGACGAAGAAAGAGTAGGAGAAAGGCCTTCTTGCCTTTTTCGAAGAACTGACATTTTCGGATTCTTCAAAAGGGATATACCCAGAACAGAAAAGACACGGAGAAAAAGCAAAAAAAGTGAAGTGAGGTTTAAATGCATCGCTAAAAAAGCGCGCCCTCAACAGAAGAGACGTTCAGTGTTCGTTACGTCAGGGCCTGCCCCACGACCAGATCGGGGAGGTCCTGAAAGTATAACCGACGTGGTTTTATCTGTATTCGCTAATTCATCCCTCCGTACGAATGGAGGCCTGAGAGCACTAGATTCACACCCAGGTACGTGAAGATGACTGCAAGGAAACCCACTGCGGAGATGACCGCCATCTGAGCGCCTTTCCAGCCGCGCACGTAACGCGAGTGGAGATAGATGGCGTAGACGAACCAGGTAATGAGCGACCAGGTCTCTTTCGG
>JBLMWN010000230.1:0-11873 GCA_050257255.1 Betaproteobacteria bacterium
TGTCCATGATTAAGCTGTCGTTTTTCGAATCACAGTTTGTAGCCAATCTTCCTCAGAAAGCCCTTCCTCTGCGCCTTGTCTGCCTGTGTCTCAACTCCTATCGGTGAAGAGCCGTCGATAACGCCGAGAACCCCCTTGCCCTGTGGAGTGGACGCAACCACAACTTCAAGAGAGTTGGCCGTCGCGCAGAAGACGCGGCAGACTTCGGGACAGTTCTTGATCTGGTTCAGGACGTTGATCGGGAAGGCGTTTTTAAGGTAAATACAGAACACGTGCCCCGCTCCAAGGGACCGCAGGACCTGGACGCTGGCCCCGATGAGGCCCTCGTCGTTCCCCTCGGTGCGGATCAGGCACGGCCCGGAGGCTTCTGTGAAAGCAAGACCGAATTTTGCCTGAGGCACAGTGGTGGCTATGATTTCATAGAGGTCTTCGGCGGTCTTGATGAAGTGGGTCTGGCCAAGGATCACGTTGCAGCCTTCAGGGATTTCGACGCGAACGGTATGCAGTTCCATTTCTGCCTCCATCATAATTTATCTCGTCACGTAAGTATCCGAAACCTACAGCAGATTTCCTTGAAAGGCGGGAGCACGAGGGGTTGGCCGCTGAGGCGGCTAGAGCGGGTTCTTGTGCAGCACCGTGGAGTCGGTCCCGTGTTGGAGCAGGTCGAGCATGCGGGTGATTGATTCTTCGTGAAGATCATGGATGAGCGCCCGGTCCACGCCGCGCCGTCTCTTTTTGTTCAAAAACGAGAGGAATACCATGCTCTTGTAGATCCGTTTGTTTGTCTTGAAGGAAAAGATGTAGCTGTCGAGGGAGTTCTCCAGCAGCAAATCGCTTCGTTTGCGCACTGCTTTACTGATCAAGACGGTCTGAAGCCAGTAGGTCTTGTCGATGATGCTGTCCGCCTTCAGTTCGGTCCAGGTGTGCCCCATGTTCCCCAGGTCGTCCGTGAGCGTTTCATGCGCAACCGTGTCAGCAGCGAGGTGGCCCAGGTAGCCGTAGGCAAAGGCCCGTTCTGGCCACGTCTTAGCCTGGTCAAGCAGCTTGAGCCCCACATCCCAGGAGTGCGAGCTCTTGTCGTCGGGCAGGTATTTCTTCCCGAGGATCATATCGGCCATTAGATTGCCGTAAAGAAAATCCTGTTTGTGCTTTTTCAAAAGAGCGAAGATGCCGGCAGGGAGGAGCGAGGCGCAGGATAGCAGTTCGTTGCCGAGATACATGTGGGTCATAGGACCCCATGCAAAAGCAAAGGATGGAATGAGAATGAATCCGGCTGCAAGAAATAGAATGAATGACATGTTCGCTTCTTAAGACGCAATAAATACGCCCGACAAATATACGGCCATATGTTACCCCTTCCCCCCTCTCCCGTCAATATAAAAGTAAACAAAATTTTCACAAACGATGCCCGTCTTTAGCCGGCTCTGAAGGGATCGATTCCGGAAGCGGTGCGTGAAGAAACAACTACTTACATCCGGCGCAGGACGAGGACGAACAGCCGCCGCAGCCCGAGCTTGTCGAGGAGCCCGATGATGGACCGCTCGCAGACCGGCCCATACCGAAGCGAGACATGAGCTTCTCCGTCTTGTTCGAACCGCACTTCTCGCACGCTACAGCCGGGTTGGCGCCGAAGACGAGTTTCTCGAAATCAGCGCCGCAGGAATTGCAGTGATATTCGTAGATAGGCATAGCGTAAACCTCAAAGGGGTGACTGAACGACAGAGAGACGGTGCGATAAAATCACATCGCTTTATCCCCCCTTCCCCATCACCCCGTCCGTTATTTCTTTTCCAGCTTCTTCCAGTCGGCCAGAAACTTGTCGATCCCGATGTCGGTGAGCGGATGCTTTACGAGCTGTTCAATCACGCTGAAAGGGATCGTGGAAATGTGAGCGCCGGCCAGCGCCGCATCACCGACGTGGAGCGGGTTCCGAATGCTCGCGACGATCACCTCGGTCCCATAGCCGTAATTGTTGTAGATCGTCACAATCTGGCGCACCAGGTCCATACCGTAGTGGCTGATATCGTCGAGCCTCCCGACGAAAGGGCTCACATACGCGGCGCCGACCTTTGCCGCGAGCAGCGCCTGCATGGGCGAGAACACCAGGGTCATATTCACCTTGATGTCCTTCTCAGCCAGCGTCTTCGTAGCCTTGAGCCCTTCCTTGGTCATCGGGAGCTTCACCACGATGTTTTTGTGGATCTTCGCAAGTTCAACGCCTTCGGCGACCATCTTGTCCGCTTCGAGGCTTACCGCTTCGGCGCTGATCGGACCGTCGACAATGGAGCAAATCTCGGCGATCACCTGCTTGAAGTCCTTGCCCTCCTTGGCAATCAGCGACGGATTGGTTGTGACACCGTCGACCACCCCGAGGCTCGCCGCCTCACGGATATCTCGTACGTTTGCCGTGTCGATAAAAAATTTCATGCCTGGTCCTTTCCCCTCCCGGCGCTCAGGCCGGATATCTTCGCAGACCGAAGTCTACGGCTACCTGTTTTGCATCAGAATTTCACATTCCGCATTCTGCGATCCGAAATCCTCAATCCCCAGCGCCTCTGCGATCAATTGTACCGTATGGAGGACTTCAACGTCCGGGCCGGACCGGTGCAGGGCGTTTCCGATCTGCATGCGGCAGCCCGGGCATCCCGTAACGACTGTGGATGCTCCTGTTGCAAGGATATTCTGCACCTTTGCCTCCGCGATGCCATCGGACAGTCCACGATGCGTTATCCGCATCATGCCGCCGAATCCGCAGCAGTGGTCGGCGTTATTCATCTCGACGAGTTCGAGTCCGGGGATGGAACGGAGAATATCTCGCGCCTTTCCGGACAGCCCCTGTCCTCTGCCGAGATGGCACGGGTCATGCCAGGTGACCCGTTTCCGGACCGGACGGAACGAAAGCCCCGCAATCTCGCGGACAAGAAGTTCATGGACATCGAGAACAGATGGAGGCTTCCTTCCTGACCGCAGCAGTTTAGGGTATTCTTTTTTAAATGTCAAGCTGCAGGAAGCGCAGGCCGTGACGATGGCGTCCGCCCCTGTTGCTTCAAAAAGAACAGCGTTGTGTTCGGCGTGTAGCTCTGCGGCGGTGCGGTCACCAAGAGAGAGAAGCGGTCTGCCGCAGCACTTCAGGCCATCAGGGACGATCACCTCGTACCCGAGTCGGTCAAGGACGGTCCTGACGGATTTGCCGATATCCTGCTGGAACCCGGTAATAGCGCATCCGGGGAAGAACACCACGCTGCCCCGTTTTTTAGCGGACTCCCCTTCTCCTGCATTTGAACTTTTAACTACGAACTCTGAACTTGCATTACGGCTCTTGCCGCTCGACCCCTTGCTTTTTCCCCCCGTCCCTTGCCCCCGGACCCCGGACCCACGTGCATAATGGAGCATAATCGGAGCAAGCCACGCAGTTGCACGGAATGCAGCGGGATGCTTCAGCACGCCGGCGATCATCGTGTTGATGATTCCCGTCCCCGACTCGGCAATCGCCTGTTCCTTGGCCGACTGGATGATCTCGGTGACAGGCACGCCGCTCGGACAGGAGGCCTCGCAGGCGAGACATCCCATGCACGTCGCAAGACGATCCTTATAAATCTCGGACACCGCAAGCTGCCCGTTCAATACAGCCTCTATGAGCGCAATCCTGCCGCGGGCGGACAGCGACTCGCGTCGTTGTTCGATGAATGTCGGGCAGACAGCGCTGCAAGCGCCGCACTTCACACAACGGGAAATTTCCTGCCGGTATGTTTCTAACAACACGTCAGTGTTGCGCTCATGCTTATGGCTCATAGCTTAAAGGCGATAGTCGCGGCTCCTGACTCACGGGTGTTGTCATGAGCCGGCAGCCATAAGTACCTGCTGCGTCCCTCATGGCAGAATCGTCACCGGCGTGCCGAGTGTCACGACGCTGTAAATCTCATCGACGTCGGCATTGTCCAGGGCGATGCATCCGTCGGTCCAGTTCATGGTGACGGGAGATTTGTTCGGCACGGCGCCCTCAAGGATACGTCCATGGATGCCCACGGCACCGCCGAGACGCGTACCCCACGGCGGTTGTTGCTGCTCGTCGATTGCCTTCTTGATCATCTCATATTCTAACGTAGAAATAATTCTGGATTGGAGTCCGTATTCGGCATGTTTCAAACCCGGGTAGCTTAGGCCCAGGAACTTGTAGAACCGCTTGCTGTGGTTCATAGTACAGATATAGAAATCTCCTTCAGGCGTGCGCTTGTCGCCTTCAGTCCGTTTGTCGCCGTCTTGGTAGCCTTTCCCGAATACTGCCCGGTAGGTTTTGACCGGCTGGTCCCCTTTGTACAGCGTCAGGGTATACTGGGACTTCCAGATGACGATTCTTAGTTGACCGGCGAATGAAGCAGGCAGAGAAGGAAAAGTATCCGCTTTTGGCGCCGTTGCGTCAGGCGCCGGAGATAAACAGCTTAAGAGCAAAAGCGAGCCAAGAAGCCTGGCCAGAAAAAAAATATTTCTTCGAATCCGTGCCATTCCGCATGTCCGCAGTCAGGTTCTGTTCTTCTCTTCATACTGCTTCGCGCACGTCTCGCTGCAGAAGGAACAGAGTTTGTTCCCGATGCGCCTCGTCACGGCCCTGCCCTTCGGCACATAGGTACGGCATTCGGGGTCGAGCACCATCTCTTCCCCCATGAGGCTGGTACGCGGCCGATCCTTCTGCTGGTAGCCCTTGACCGCCGAACGAAAGACTATCCTGAGGGCGTAATAGAGGATGAAGAGAAAGATGACTATCAGAAGACTGCGTATCATCATCGGCCTTCCTTAATCCTGCTTCTGAGGGCCGTTATGGCCAGTCTGATGTCTTCGGCATAAGGATAATTCGGCGCTGCTTTCAGGATATCCTGCCAGATACGAATGGCGGCACGGTAATCCTTCTTATCGTAGGCATAGACAATCCCCATGTTATAGCGGGCGTCTAAATGCCCCGGTTCGTGTTTCAGGACGAGGTGGTACTCGTCAAGCGCCCGATCGCTCAGGCCCAGGTTCCGGTATGCGGTCCCCATATCAGCCCGTACGTCCGCATCCCGCGGATTGATCAAAAGCGCGTGTTCGTACATCGTGATCGCCTTCTTCCAGTTCCCACTGTCGAAATAAGCGTTCCCGAGAGCAACCAGGGCCGCAAAATTGTTCGAGTCCTGGGCGAGGATGGCACGGTATTCTTCGATCAAGCCCTGGTAGTACGGGGCCTGAGCTTCTACTGGCTTTCTTGCCAACGAAGCCTCGCGCTGCTCAGTCCCGCGAAAAACAGCAGTCGACTTTCTCTGCTCTGATCGTGCGCATGCGGACAAAAGCGAGAGGGAGAGAACCGCTATGATGAATAATTTATTCATATTCGTATCATAAACCTGCGGATCGAACGGGCGCACTATCATGCATGCTGATGGATGCTTCGTAGGGAAGTGATGGATGACAACCAACGGTCGAAGGGTCCGATCCTCCTTAGAATATCTCTGGATATATCGTGGGATGAATGAGCCGTGCTTCGCCTTAATGCCTGAAATGCCTCATCCCCGTCATGATCATTGCAATGCCGTGCTCGTCCGCGGCCCTGATCACCTCTTCGTCCTTGAGCGACCCGCCGGGCTGGATCACGGCCGTCGCACCTGCCTTGGCCGCTTCGTCGAGCCCGTCGCGGAACGGGAAGAATGCGTCCGACGCGATCACGGACCCTTTCAGCGGATACCGGGTCTTCATCTTCGCGATGCGGACCGAATCGAGACGGCTCATCTGGCCCGCGCCAATGCCGATGGTCTGGTCCTTGGTGGTAAACACGATTGCGTTGGATTTTACATGCTTGCAGACCTTCCAGGCGAAGGCGAGGGCTTCGTACTCGTCATCCGTCGGCTTCCGCTTCGTCGCAACCCGCAAGGCCCGAACATCGGCGAGTTTACCGAGATCGCGGTCCTGGTAAATGAGGCCGCCGACCACCTTTTTCATGTCCATGCCCTCAGGCGTTCCCCTGACCGTGGGGCCAACATCGAGGAGCCGCACGTCTTTTTTCTTTTTGAGTACTTCGAGCGCATCGGGCGCGAACTCCGGCGCCGCCACCACCTCGACGAACGTCGCAGAAAGCTCGCTCGCGGTCTCAAAGTCCACCATACGGTTGAACGCTGCCACGCCCCCGAATGCCGAGACAGGATCGCAGTCGCGCGCCTTGCGAAAGGCGTCGGCAAGAGACGGGGCCGAGGCCACGCCGCTGGGATTGTTGTGCTTCACAATCACGGCAGTGGTATCATCGAATTCCTTCACGAGCTCAAGCGCGCTGTTCGCATCAAGAAAGTTGTTGAAGGACATCTCCTTTCCCTGGAGCTGCTTCGCGCTCGATACCGACGGTTCCTTACGGCCGAACGCGCGGTAAAAGGCGCCCTCCTGATGCGGGTTCTCGCCGTAACGCAGGTTCTGCACCTTCTCGAACTGGAGCGTTAGAATGTTCGGGAATCGCGTCTTCTCTTCGGCGGGAACTCGGCTGTCGAGCCATGACGAGATGGCGCTGTCGTAGCGAGCCGTGTGCAGGAAAACGGTACGGCAAAGCTCAAAGCGGGTCTTTTCCGATACCTCGCCGTTCTTCCGGATTTCTTCAAGCACTCGGCCGTAATCGCGGGGTGAAACAACCACGGCAACGTCCGTGTAGTTCTTGGCCGCGGAGCGCAGCATCGTCGGCCCGCCGATATCGATGTTCTCGATCGCTTCTTCGAGCGTACATCCTGGCTTGGCCACGGTTTGCTCAAAGGGATAAAGGTTCACGACCACGAGGTCGATGGGCTCGATGCCGTACTGCTTCATCTGCCTGACATGTTCGGGGTTGCCTCGCCTGCCGAGGAGGCCGCCGTGGACCTTGGGGTGCAGCGTCTTGACCCTGCCGTCAAGCATCTCGGGAAATCCCGTGAACTCCGATACGTCCTTCACCGTGACGCCGGCGTCGCGAAGCATCTTCGCCGTACCGCCCGTGGAGAGGATTTCGATGCCGAGCTTCGAGATCCCCCTGGCGAAATCGAGTATGCCGTCCTTGTTCGATACGCTGATGAGCGCGCGCGTCACTTTGGCCACGGTACGACCTCCGGGAGAAAAATTGTGCAATAAAGACAAGGGGAATATTAACCGAAAAAGGGTGGAAAGTCAATTTAATAGAAGGCGAATTACCCTACGACGTTGTACTCCCGCACACGGAACTTGGCTCCGAGTTCTTCTGCGATCCTGCGGCAGGCTTCGATATCAACCTCCGGAGCAGAGACGACCGTTGCGGTCACATCAGGGATATACTTCTTCGCCTCATGGATGAAGTCCCTGACCGCATCATACGTTCCGGGACCGAACTTGGGCTGCGAGAGCTTCTCGTAAACCTCAGCACTCTGGGCGTTCAGGCTCACACTCACGGCATCCACCAACCCGGCAAGCTCGGGCAGGATATTCCGTTTGTGAATGAGGTTTCCGTGACCGTTAGTATCGATGCGCACCTTGCCGCCCAGCCGTTTCACCTCGGCGGAAACAGCCTTTACCACGTCGAGCCGCAGGAGTGGTTCACCGTAACCGCAAAACACGATCTCGGCATACCGTTTGGGATCGCCGATCTCTTTGATCAACGCTTCAGAGGTCGGCTCTTCGCCGAGCCTGAGGTTGTGGCCCTTCACGAAATCGGTATGATACCGCACGCAGAAGGTGCAGGCGGCTGTGCAGCGGTTCGTAATGTTGAGATACAGGGAGTTCCTGATGGGATAGGTTATCTGGCCGCGCTCGGGAAGTTTACCGATGCCGAAGAGCTGCATGGCATTAAAGCTCGTGATACGGGCCACATCCTCGTAGGCAAGACCCTTGATCTTCGCGACTGCCTCAGCCGTGTGACGGACGTTAGCGGGCTCGTTGCGCTTGCCGCGCATGGGTTGAGGAGCGAGGTACGGAGCGTCTGTTTCGATGAGCAAGTGCTCGATCGGAATCTGGCGCACGACCTCGCGAAGCGCCTCGGCCTTGGGAAAGGTCACCGGACCGGCGATGGAGATCGAAAAGCCCATCTCGATCGCCTTCTTTGCCATTGCCACGTCCCCTGAGAAGCAGTGCATGACGCCTCCCAGGTCCGCCGACCATTCCTCAGACAGGATCTGGAGCGCATCATCATGGGCGTCACGGTCGTGGATGATGACTGGCAGATCGAGCTCCCGCGCTTCGCGCAGCATGTCACGAAATTTCCGCTTTTGGTCATTCCGTGGTGAATGCTCATAGTGATAGTCAAGCCCGATCTCGCCGTAAGCGACGACCTTCTCATGCTGTGCAATATGTCTGATGATATCGTAGGCCGGATGGAGGATGTCCTTCACCTCATGGGGATGGATGCCGACGGCAGCGTAGATAAAATCGTACTTGTCCGCCAGCAGCACCGCATCGCGGCTGGATTCGATGGTGGTCCCGATAGTGACGATATATTCGACGCCCGCTTCCCGTGCCCGTTTGATCACGTCCTCGCGGTCGTCGTTGAACTCGCGCATTTCGAGATGCGCGTGGGTGTCGATAAGCATTGTTCTTTCTCAGTCAGAAGTAAAAAGTGTTAGGGGATTGTCCCATCACGAGAGAGAGCCGGAGGTTGTCTTACTCCTTACTTTACTCTGGCCCCCGGCTTGGTCTCCCGGTCGAAGGTGGCAACGGCAAGGAGGTCGCCGCTGCTCGCGGCCAGGAGCATGCCCTGGGATTCAATGCCCATGAGTTTGGCGGGCTTGAGATTCGCCACGATCACGACGGACTTGCCAGTAAGTTCTTCCGGCGTGTAGCTCTTGCCGATGCCAGCGACGACCTGGCGCGTCTCTGTGCCAATATCCACCTTGAGCTTCACGAGCTTCTCTGATTTCTCAACGCGCTCGGCGGAAACGATCTTTCCGGCGCGCAGATCTGCTTTCATGAAATCCTCGATCCCGATCATCTCGGGACCCGTCGGGGCTGGTTTCAGCAGTTCTTCCGCAGTCTTTTCCATCTTCTTCTCCGTTGTCTTTTTTTGCTCAATTCTCGGGAAAAGCTGGGCTCCGGGCTGGATAGCAGCGCCCGGATCCAATTTTCCCCATGGTTGTTCTTCAACCATGCGGCACGCGCTCACCTGCTTGTCTACGCCGAGCGCGCTCCAAATCTTCTGGGACGTTGAGGGCATCACCGGATAGAGGTAAAGCCCGATCAGCCGGAGCGACTCCGAGAGGTTATAGAGTACACTGCCGAGCCGCTCCCTGTCCTTGTTTTTCGCGAGCGACCAGGGTGCATTCTCCTCCACATAGCGGTTTGCGCGCGACACGAGTCTCCAGACGTCCTGCAGGTATTTCGTAAACGCAAGCGCCGCAAGATCTTCATCGATCTTAGAGGGTATCGAAACAGCGGTCTCTCTCAGGTCACGGTCGGTAGGATGTTCAACACCCGCTTGAGGTACTTTCCCGTTGAAGTACTTGTTGATCATCGTGACGACGCGTGACAGCAGATTGCCCAGATCGTTTGCGAGCTCCGTATTGAACCTCGTCGTGAAGGTCTCGATTGAAAAATCGCCGTCAAGCCCGAAGGGCACCTCGCGCAGGACGAAGTACCGGAAAGAGTCCACACCGTGGGCATCGGCAATCTCGTTCGGGTCAAACACATTGCCGAGAGATTTGGACATCTTTTTCCCGTCCCGCGTCCACCAGCCGTGGGCGAAGATGTTGCCGGGAAGCCGAAGATCGAGCGCCATGAGCATCGTGGACCAGTATACGCTGTGGGTCGTCAGGATGTCCTTGCCGACGAGATGGTGCTCCGCCGGCCACCAGAACATTTCACGTTTCGTGGCATCCGTCGAGCCGTCGACTGGCGGACTGAGATATCGCGTGGCCGAGAAATAGTTCACGAGTGCGTCGAACCAGACGTAGGTGACAAAATCGCGATCAAAGGGAAGCTCGATGCCCCAGGAAAGACGCACCTTGGGACGGGAGATGCAGAGGTCGCCAAGCGTCTGCGTTCGGAGGAATCCGAGCACCTCATTGCGTCGGCTTTCGGGGCTGATGTAGTCCGGGTTCCTCTCAATATGCGCGATGAGTTGGTCTTGATATCTGCTCATCAGGAAAAAATAGTTGTCTTCCGAGATGCGTTCAACCGGCCTGCCACAATCCGGGCACTTCCCTTCCACGATTTCCTTTTCCGTCCAGAACCGCTCGTCGGGTGTGCAGTACCATCCCTCGTAGGTTCGGCGCTCAATCTCGCCCTTGTCATAGAGTTTTTGCAGGAGTTCCTGGACAACGGCAATATGCTCCCGGTCTGTCGTGCGGATGAAGGCATCATTCGAGATCTCGAGCTTCTGCCAGAGCTGCTGGAAGTTCGTGGTCATGAGGTCCGCGTGCGCCTTCGGCGTAAGCCCGCGCTCCGTGGCTGCCTTTTCCACTTTCTGCCCGTGCTCGTCCGTGCCGGTTAAAAAGAACACCGCGTCGCCCACGAGCCGGCGGTAACGCGCCAGCATGTCCGCCGCGATCGTGGTATAGGCGTGACCGATGTGCGGCACGTCATTCACGTAGTATATGGGCGTTGTGATATAAAATTTCTTCGGCATGATCTTGAGTCTCAAAATTTCAAGGGTTCATAAAGCTTGGACGACAGACCTCAACACATACATGCCTGTTCATTCCGCATTCAAGATTTCCCTGGGCCCTGCGGCGGTCTGCTCTCGCCCTGCTGCGGCCCCTTCTTCTTTTTTCGCCAGAACCGGCGTTTTTTTCTCTTCCCCGTCTTTTCTCCTCCCTGCTGCGGTTGCTGCGTCTTCTGCTCCTGTTGCGGCGGCCTTTCCTGCTTCGGCTGTTGTTGCTGCCTTTCCCTGTGCTGGTCAGGCTGCTGGCCCTTCTTTTCCTGCTGTATTTCTTTCCTCTTCTCGGGCCTGCCGCCGCCTTTCTGGGTCTCTTTCTGTTTTTCGCGCCGCTGCTCCTGCTGCTTGAGGTCTTCCTGGCGCCTTTTTTCCTCCGCCAGCCGGCGTTCTTCAGCCTCTTTCCGCTCCTCAGCGAGGCGGCGCTCCTGTTCTTCTTTCTTTTCCTTCACTGCGGCATCGCGCATGCCGGCCGCGTCTTTCTTGATCTCATCGTACATCTCATACTCATAGGAGAGACAGCACAGCAGGCGGCCGCAGACCCCGGATATCTTGGCCGGGTTCAACACCATCTCCTGTTTCTTGGCCATGCGGATTGAGACGGGCTCGAAGTTCTTGAGGAAAGACGCGCAGCAGAGTTCTCTGCCGCAGGGACCGAACCCGCCGATCATCCGCGCCACGTCCCGGACCCCGATCTGGCGCATCTCGATCCTGCTCCTGAACTTGTAGGCCAGATCTTTGACGAGTTCCCGGAAGTCGACCCGTGTCTCGGAGAAAAAAAAGAACGTCGCACGGGACGCATCAAAGGAGTATTCCACCCGGATCAGCTTCATCGGCAGTTCCCGTTCGGCAATCATGTCCTGGGCGGCTTTGAAGGCCTCGGCCTCGCGTTCCATGTTCTTCTCTTCCCGGAGGAGGTCGTCCTCCGTGACCTTGCGCAGAACCTTTCTGAGCACCTTCGGCGCATTTTTGTCCACATCAGCGGAAGCATCCCGCGTTCCGTCGACGTCGGTCTCCTCTTCGACCTGCAACCCCTGCTCCATATGAATCGGCTCAGCTGGAGGCACAGATGGCTCCTGCTGCCGTTTGAGACGCACCACGGTTGCAAACCCCTGCCCCCGCTCGGAGTCAACGATCACCCTGTCGCCTACGGCAACGTCAATGTCGGTGGCGTCAAAATCATAGACTTTCCAGTTCTCCCGAAACCGTACGCCGGCTATTTTAATCATCTTGTCTATCATCAGCCTTCAGCCTGTTTTTCAAATCAGCACTTCTAAAT
>JBLMWN010000231.1:0-13590 GCA_050257255.1 Betaproteobacteria bacterium
CCTTTGCCTTGAGGTCTTCCTCGAGTTCGAAGGCTACGTCGAAGTGGTCTTCGATCGCACGCTTTCCTCGACCGGTGATCAGCACCACCTCTTCGATGCCCGACGAGACCGCCTCTTCCACTACATACTGGATGAGCGGCTTGTCCACGAGAGGCATCATCTCTTTCGGTGATGCCTTGGTTGCCGGTAAAAAACGAGTGCCCAGACCCGCTGCGGGAAAAACCGCTTTCGTAATCGGCTTACTCACGTTGTCTCCTCGCACTCATTCTATGAAACTGTCCTGAAAATGTCAAGGTAAGATACGGATAGCAGATCGGCATGTTACTTGGGTATCGGCACGCTCCCCAGGATATACTTCAGGTCTTCATCGTCGAACCGAAGGCCGAGCCCGACAAATGGCGTTGCCCGCCTGGAGTTCAGGATGTTGTCGTAGCCAGCGCTCACGAAGAGAACCTTTCTCAGGCTATAGTTAGCCGTCGCATTGATATGGGGATTTTCATTGTAAGGTTCATGGATGTTGTAGTTCCAGGAATCAATGCTGAATTTGAAACGGTCATCAAAAGCATAATAATCGGCTCCGACGCCGCCTGTGGACTCGATGATCCCCAGACGAAGGGCAAGGTTCCCCCACCGCTTCGCGAATTCAACGCTAAACTTGAATTTATCTTCGTACGTCTCTTGTACGACCGTGCCCCCGGGCGGTGTGAGGGTTGTCTCCGTCCTTGCAAATTGGCCGAATGGATCGGACGTTACTTCGAGGATATAATAGGTGTCCGGCCGCGGCTTGAGCTCCAGCGTTGCATAGCTCTGCGATTCCGGGAACATAAACTGGGTCCGGAAGCCGACGATCGTCTTCATGCGCTCGATCCTGCCCACGTAATCGGAGAGCCCCTTGGCAGCGCTGTCGACGTTGTTGTACATACTTTCGTCGTTCACGAGCTTGCCGAGCGTACCCTGTCCCTGGTCGACCTTCCGCGCCGCGTTTTCGATCGACGCGAGGGCCAGTTCCGCGTTCTTCGAGGCCTCCCGCACGTTTTCCATGGTCACCTTCAGATTGTCGCGGTTCTCGCCTACCACCCCGTTCAGGCTTGCAACGAGTTCGTTCAGCCGCATCACAACTTCGCTCCCGTCGCTCCGCAGGGTGTACGAAAAATCCTTTATATTAGCCGTTGTCTGGCGCAGGTCATTGAGAATGTCTTCCATCGAACGGGTCCCCCGCTCGGTACCGAGGACCTGGCGGAGCGATCCGGTCACCTGCTTGATGTCATCGGAAATGGCGGAGAGCTGGTTAATGAGCTTGTCCACATCACTGGGGGAAACGGTGACCTGAACGCGCTCGCCGGGCTGATAATAGGCAGACGCGCCAGGGGCCGGTTTGTGCGGCATCTCTGGCCGGAGAGGCACGAATTCCACGTATTTTTCTCCAAGAAGGCCCATGGTTTTGACCATGGCTTCGGTGCTTCGCAGGATATGAACTTTCGGATCGATCCGCACGGTCACTTTGGCGCGACTGTCGTCGAGCTCTACTTTCTCGACCGTGCCGATTTTCACTCCGGCCATCCGCACGGCCGCCTTGGCATCGATCCCAGCCACCGAATCAAAGGTCGCCTCCAGGACGTATCCTTTCTTCGCCCCGAATTCGTACTTGCCGACGGCAAAGGTCATGTAGAGGAGAACCATTGACCCAACGATTACCAGCAAGCCCACCTTTGCTTCTGCGCTCAGTTTTGCCATGCGAGCTCCCTATGGTATTGCAAATCTCGGATTACAGATTGCGGATTGAAAAGCATAACAAACAGCACAATCACCATTTGACCGATTTTATTCCGCAATCCGAAATCGGCAATCCGCAATTGGTTCACTCCGCTGTTATCGGCCCAACCGCACTGCCTGTTATGAACTGGCGGACAATGGGGTCCGTGGTGTTCTTGATCTCGTCCGGCGAGCCGGTCTCCAGGATCTGGCCTTTGTACAGCATGGCGATCCGGTCGGAGATCTTATACGCGCTGTGCATGTCGTGTGTGATGGAAACGGACGTCACGCCCAGCTTCTTCCGAAGATCGACGATCAAGTCGTTGATGGCGTCGGCCGTGATCGGGTCAAGACCCGTCGTCGGTTCGTCGTACAGGATGATCTCTGCATTCATCGCGATCGCCCGCGCGAGTCCCACCCTCTTCCGCATGCCGCCCGAAAGCTCCGATGGCATTTTGTCTTCGACATCTTTGAGGCCGACCAGCGCCAGCTTTTCGGTGGCTATCTTCCTGATCTCCCGGTCCGACAGCTTCGTATGCTGTTTCAGCCCAAACCCCACGTTTTCCCAGACCGAAAGCGAGTCGAAGAGGGCCGCCATCTGGAACAGCATGCCGAACTTCTTCCGCAGCTCATTGAGACCGAATTCGTCCAGCTTGCTCATGTCCTGGCCGTCGACGATCACCCGGCCCTTGTCCGGAAACAGCAGCCCGATGATGTGCTTGATCAAAACGCTCTTGCCGCTGCCGCTGCCTCCGATCACGGTCACGCTCTCGCCCTTTTCGACCGCGAGGTTCACACCGCGCAGCACCTGGAGATCGCCGAAGCTCTTGTGGACGTCGATCACTTCGATCATCGCCATGGCGTCACCATAGTAGCGCGGACAGGAAATAGTCGAGGATCAGAATGAGCATGCAGGAGACCACCACGGCGCCGGTCGTGGCTTTGCCCACACCCTCGGCCCCTCCCTCAGTGTTGAACCCCTTATAGCAGCTGATGATTCCAACCACGGCGCCGAACACCAGGGATTTGATGAGGCCGTACCAGATATCGCTTACTTCGGTATTGTTGATGCTGTTGTTGATGTAGGTCACCGGGTTCGTCCCGAGCACTTTGACGCCGACGAAATATCCGCCCGTGATGCCGATGATCATGCCGAGCGCGGTTAGAAAGAACATCATGATCGTGCTTGCGACGAACCGGGGCACCACAAGGTATTTCATGGGGTTGGTTGCCATGGTCGTGAGCGCGTCGATCTGTTCCGTAACGCGCATGGTACCCAATTCCGCCGCGATGGATGCCCCTGCCCTGCCCGCAACCATCAGGCCGGTAAGCACCGGCCCCAGTTCCCGCGTCATGGACAAAGACACGACTGCCCCGATGAGCGTTTCAGCCCCGAACCGCTTGAATCCCGTGTAGCTCTGGTATGCGAGCACCATGCCGGTTGAGAGGGCGGTCGTAAGCACCACGGGAACCGAGTTGACGCCGATCTGCTCCATCTGTTTCACTACGTTCTTGACGTAGAACGGACGGCTCACGGTCCAGCGGAGCGCCTGCATAAGGAAAATGATGACCGCGCCGATCTGGGCGAATATGCGGGAAGTCCTCCGGCCCAGCACCTCGAGCCAGTTATAGATAAATCCGTGGGACGCGACTGCTGATGCCACACAGCACCTCGTAAGGGATGGTTCCGGTTTTTGCGGCAATTTCGTCGGCCGTGATGAGTTCACGACCCTGACTTCCGATTAGAACGACATCGTCGCCTTCCCGGACACCGGGGACCTCGGTCACGTCGATCATGCACATGTCCATGCACACCCTGCCGACCACCGGAACCCGTTTTCCGTGCACGAGTACCTCGCCCTTATTCGAAAGACCCCTGCTGTATCCGTCGGCATATCCTATGGGCAGCGTTGCGATAAGACTTTCATGCTGCGTCACATAGGTTCGGCCATAACTGATGGGCACATTGGCCGGAACTTTTTTAAGGAACGCGATACGCGTTACAAGCGACAGGGCCGGCTTGAGGTCCGCGCCTTCCATCACGCTTTCAAGGGGATTGTACCCATACAGCATCAGTCCCGGCCTGACCATGGTAAAAAGCGCGCGCCGATAATCAAGAACCGCTGCGCTGTTGGCTGCATGTCGAACGGGGATATTGATGCCCCCTTCATCAAGCCTTTTCAAAAGCATCCCGAAGCGGTCCATCTGTTTCGCTGCAAATCCCTTGTCACGAAGGTCGGCGTCGGCAAAGTGAGTCATCAATCCTTGCACCTCGATTCCCTCGAGTCGCCTGATCTCATCGATAAAGCCGACGGCATCCTCGGGCGAGATGCCGATTCTGCCCATACCTGTATCGATTTTGACGTGGACGGAGATCTTCGTCCTCAGTTTCTGCGCCGCTTCGGACAACGCACGGGCGACAGGCATTGAATAGACAGCCGGCGTCAAGCGCAGCATTGCGGCCGTTTCAGCCTGTTCCGGAAATATCGAACCCATGAGCAGAATAGTCGCATCAATGCCCGCTTCTCGGAGTTCTCTGGCCTCTTCGACCAGGGCAACACCCAGCATGTCGGCGCCGAGTTCCAGGAAATGTTTTGAGACCCGTATCGCGCCGTGTCCATAGGCCTGTGCCTTGACGACGGCGAGGATACTACGTCCCTCGGCACGGCGCACTAATTCCTTAAAATTGTGATCGAGATCTCCCAAGTTGATCACTGCCGCTGTCGGCCGGTTTGCGTCATGGTATAGTGCAGCCGGCGAATCATGACGTTTCCAACCGCAGTCAGTGGATGGTACTTTCATTATTGATCGCCTCAAATGAATTGGACGCGGGCAGAATCTCTATCTTGTCGAAAGACTGCGCGCAATCCAAGCATTCCCAGTGATGAATGGTCCAATATTCAAAATCAAGCTCAAGGCTGTAGTCGTCTTCTTGAAAGAGGTTCGTCCCCCCGCAAAAGGGGCACATGATCGGTTCCATAAGCAATCCTCCGATTTTCAAGCCACCTGAAAGCCGTATTCAGCAGGGCATGAAAATCACCTTGCGCACCGCGGTCGCGCACAGAAGCATCACCGGCGTGATCACGCTGGACAAACAGCCGTTTCCGCTTGTCCAGAGCAAAAAATATATTGCAATTTCATGTGGTTTAACCCTAACTGTATCACAGAGATGCTTTTTTTGCAAAAGGAATTTTTAAAGGGGCTGACACATGCAGGTTTCAAGGTTCGAGGTCAAAAATACCCGACCAAGCGAACTGTGGGGGGGGGTTAACTGAGTAACCCTCGATGATGCACGCTGTCCCTGGGCGGAACTACCTGATCAGCATCTCTCTGAGCGCCTTGGTGAGCCGGTCGTTCTCCCGCCTCGTTCTGACGGAGATTCGGATATATCTGTCGTTAAGACCGGGGAAGGAAGTGCAGTCGCGCACAAGCATGCCGTGCAATCCCAGTTTTTCTCTGATGGAGTGCGTGTCAGCAGAGGCGAATTTGATAAGGATAAAGTTCGCCGCACCGGGAAAGGTTTCCACTCCGGGCAGCAGACGGAGCGCGGTCAGCATCCGGTTGCGTTCTTTCTCTATGAAACGTCGCGTCTTCTTGATCTGGCCCCAATCATCCAGTGCGGCGATCGCGGCCTGTTCGGCCGGGATGCTCACAGACCAGGGTTCCTGACCATCCCGCAGGTCGGTAATGGTCGCTTCATCGGATACTGCATAGCCGATGCAGAGCCCGGGCATTGCAAAAAAATTTGCAAAGGCACGGAGACAAATGATGTTCTTGGTTTGCACTACTTCTTTGACAATCGACTCGGACTCGATAAAGTCCATGAACGCCTCGTCGACTACGAGCCGCATGCCGTTCTGGATCGCATACTGCATGATCTCGAGCATCTCTGCCTTCGGGATGAGCTGGCCCGTGGGGTTGTTCGGGTTGCACAGAAAGACCATGTCAACACCCTTGAGCGCAAAAGAAATCTCAACGGGGTCCATGCGGAATCCGTCTCGTTCCTTGAGCGGAAACGGGACCACCTCTCCACCCGCATGTTCTACTGCTTTGGCATATTCTGAGAAGGTCGGAATGAGGATGAGCGCCCTCTTCGGTCTGAACACGCGAGGGATGAGGTAAATGAGGCCGTTCGAGCCGTTGCCGCACATCACGTGTTCCGGCTTAATGCCGAAATATCGTGAAATCGCCCGACGAAGATCGGTCATCTCTGGATCGGGATAGCGGTCAATAATTGAAAGCGCACTCTTCGCGGCTCGTTTCGCCTGAGACGAAGGCCCAAGCGGATTCACATTCGAGCTGAAATCGACAATTTTCTCTGCGTCGAGGCCGAATTGTCGCGATGCTTCATAGATATTTCCTCCGTGGGCTGTGGCTTTCTTCCGAACACTCTCGTCGGACGTTAGAACTCTGTCGATCTCGCATTCTGTGTTCTGCACGCTTCCCTCCCCCCTCTATTGCACAATGCGGATTTCTGATTGCGATTAAAATCCGAAAGTTTTTCGTTTAATTTCCGCACCTCGCATTCCGAAATTCTATCACAATTCCGCTGCCAGATCCGGGAACCGCTCTTCCATGAAGTTCTCGGCTGTCTTCCTTGCCAGCGAGGCCGTCGGCTGCTGCATCACCAGCGACGCGAGCTCGAGCGCATCCTGCATGCGGACTGATCGAACAACCTTCTTGACCCAGGGAATCGATGCCACATTCATACTGAGGCTTTGAAATCCCATACCGAGGAGAATTGCCGCGTAGAGTGGGTCACCGGCCATCTCTCCGCACATTGCAAGGGGTATCTTCGCTTCCTGCGCGGCAACAGATACACGCTGAAGCAGACGGAGCACGGCGGGATCCAGGGGCTCGTACATGTATGCCACATGCTCATTCTGCCGGTCGATCGCGAGGGTGTACTGGATCAGGTCGTTTGTTCCGACGCTGAAGAAATTCACTTCCCGAGCGAGAAGATCGGCAATCATTGCCGCTGAAGGGATCTCGATCATCACCCCGATCTTTACCTCTTCATTAAAAGCCCTGCCTTCGGACCGGAGTTCCGTCTTCACTTCGTCAAGCATCTGTTTCGTTTCGTAAAGCTCCGTGAGGCCCGAGATCATGGGGATGAGAATTTTGATGTTTCCGTGAACCGTAGCCCTGAGGATGCCACGAAGCTGGGTGCGGAAAATATCACGCCTCTGGAGGCAAAACCTGATTGCCCGCAGGCCGAGTGCAGGATTCGCCTCTTTCTCAACCCCCCCGTGCACGCTGATCTTGTCTCCTCCTACATCAAGGGTACGGATGACCACCTCATGGGGCGCCGCACGTTCCGCTACATGACGGTAGGCGTTGTAGTGCTCGTCTTCCGTGGGAAGGGTCTGCCGGTTCAGGAACAGGAACTCCGTCCGGTAGAGGCCGATGCCGGTTCCGCCGTGCTCAGCCGCGGAGGTCGCTTCTTCGGGCAATTCGATATTCCCCTGAAGGTGGACAACGCGGCCGTCAAGGGTCTCGGCAGGAAGCGTTTTAAGTTTCTCAAGTTCCTGCTCGAAATATTTATACTTTCTCTGTTTCTTGAGATAGTCGAGAAATGTCTCTTCGTCGGGGTCAACGATCACCACCCCGTGGATGCCGTCAAGTATTACGACATCTCCGGTCTTGACCGCCGCTGTAATGTTCTCAAGGCCGACTGCAGCGGGGATGCCGAGCGAGCGAGCCAGGATCGCGGTATGGGATGTCCTGCTGCCCGCATCCGTTGCAAACCCGAGGATCTTGTCCTTGCGCATCATGAGGGTGTCGGTTGGAGCGAGGTCGTGCGCGATAATGACGGCCTCTTCCTTGATATCAGCCAGGCTCTCCTGCTTGTGGCCGACGAGGTTCCTCAGAACGCGTTCACCCACCTGCTCCACGTCGTGCTTTCGCTCGCGAAGATATTCGTCCTCGATCGTGTCAAACTTGAGCCCGATGGCGGCAATAGTTTCCTTGAGAGCACCCTCAGCGTTCAAAAAAGAGTCCTTGATCCGCCTGATCGTGCCGTCGACGAGCATCTTGTCTTCGAGCAGCATGATGTGGGTTTCGAGAATATATTGGTGGGACTTCCCAAGACCTTTGCTGAAGCGTTTTTTGAGGTCTTCGAGCTGGTCCTTCGAGAGCTCGATGGCTTTTTTGAACCGCGCCACCTCTTCCTTGACGCTGACATCTTCGATCCTCCGGCCGGCAACGACTACCTTGCGACGGTCGAGAAGGTAGGCCCTCCCGATCACGATGCCCGGCGATGCCACGATGCCTCTGTATTTTTTCTCGTGCATAAGTGATCCTAATCTCTCGTCCTGCGCAGGCTGAAGCCAGCGGCTACTCTCCGTACTTTGTACCTCTCCATCTATTCCTTCTCTCCGAACTTGTCCTTGAACAGTTTCTCAAGGCCGGCGACGGCCAAGTCTTCATCTACTCCCTGTGCAACGAGCAGCAAGCTGCTCCCTTTTGCCGCTGCAAGCATCATAATGCCCATAATACTCTTCCCGTCGACCTCCAGACCGTCTTTCATCAGAGTAATTTTCGACGTGTACGCGCTGGAGGTCTTCACGATCTGCGCTGCGGCACGCGCATGAAGGCCAAGTCTATTTTCGATTAACAGCTCTTTTTCCTTCATTAAACCACTCCTGCATACGCAAGAACAAGACAGATGACAGCCAGCCCGAGCATGAGTTTTACCGGAGAACCGCCTCTCCGCATGAATTCGAGCAGAACAATCGTGAGGCCCAGCCCCAACAGTGCCGGCACAAGACCGGCGTTGAATACAGGCCTGAACTCCGGCCGCCATGACGGCATCATGCCCAGAATGGCACCGAGCAGACTGAGTGAAACAATCTTAAACCGCTTTGCCATGATCGTAAAACGATATCTGGTCATGAGCGCCGCGACATCACCCCCGCTTGCAAAGCCCCAGAACAGCATGCCCAGCCTGAGGCCCACATGCCATGCGTTGTAGAGCATCAGGAACAGGATCGGCGCCCACCACGAGCCGGTCATAAGCACGGCGACAGCAGCCACCGCCGCCATCGGTTTGAGGGATCCCCAGAAGAAGCTGTCTCCCAATGCGCCGAGCGGCGCCATGAGTGTTGCCTTCAGTCCTGATACATCGGCTGTTGTATTCCTGCCAGTTGCCCGGTCCTGTTCCAGCCGTACCGCTGCGCCGAGGATGAACGAAGCAAAATACGGTTGTGTATTAAAATATTCCAGGTGAAGTCTCAACCGGTCGTTATATTCGATCGGGTCGGTATAGAGTTTTTTCAGCACCGGTTCAATGGCATAGGCAAACCCCACTGTCTGCATCCGGTCAAAGCTCCACGACGCCTGGAGGAAAAAAGCTCTCCAGAACACCATGAGAAGATCGATAGTTCCTATCATGTTACGGTCGCCGTTCACGATATCTGGCTCCTATCCACCCTGCAGTTGCCGTCACGAGCAGGACGACAAACGGGTGAGCGCGAGTCAACTGTCCGACGAGGGCGGCAATCACGAAACCGACCAGAAAGTACTGGTCGAATGTTTTTATTGACAGTTTGCGCACCACCAGTGCCACCCCCAGTATGGGGAGAAGCTTGACGAACAACGACATCGCCCGGTGAAAAGCGGCCGGCAGATACCCGAAAAGACCTACAGCCACGACTCCCGGTGGAATAAAAATACAACACAGGATGAATGACTTCAGAAAAAATAACGCCAGTCCGGCAACCTGCGTGCGTCCCAGGGCATGTCCCGCATTTGATCCCGATGTTGTCAGAGCCGAGTCAGCAAGCCGGGAATTCCATGCCCGGATCAAGCTGTCAGCCTTCATGGTCGGCGGTACCATGGCCGTCGTCAGAAGCATGCTGAAACCGATGACCGGGAGAGACGCGCCTGCCGGGTTACCCAAGGCAGCAATCGCCGTAGCTGAAACCGTTCCGATCGTTGCATTTGCAGGAACAAAAGTTCCCACCGGCAAGTCGAGGACCCAAATCAGTTCAAGCGCCGCGCCGATAACGAGCCCGGCAGCCGGGTCGCCGAGTATCCATCCGGTAAGAGGGCCCGCGACGATAGGCTGGGAAATCATAAACTGCCCTGCCGCAGTCCTATCGAGTCCCATGATGCCGCCCACAACCGCGGTGCCCAAGACGGCAAGGACCATGTGAATATCGAATACCGGCATTGAAAAAACCTTTTGGTACTTCCTGCCCTACCGTTTCCTGCCTACTGCTCACAGCTCACTCATTCCCGCTTTTCATCAGGGAGCAGGCGTGCAGAATCCTCTCGAGCGAAATCGGCCGCTGCGTGGGGACCGTCTGTATATCAATCTTAATTCCCTTCGCGGCGATCTCCTTGAGCGCTTCCAGGTCCCTCTCATTCACTGCAAGGACATCCATGAGCTTGCGTTTTCCCGGTACGTAGTGCATTCCCCCGATATTCAGGTTCCGGCACTCCATTCCCGCCTTGAGCGCACGCAGGACATCAGCAGGGTTTGAGAACAGCAGGATGGCCCGTTCAGCATCAAGCACCGATGTCCGCATCCGCACGCACATCTCCTCCACCCGTCCGATGAACACCTTCACTCCCTGCGGGACCGACAATTCCATGATGGAACGCTGAAGAGCGTTCGACGCAACGGAGTCGTCGGCGACCAGAAGGCAGGTCGCCTTCAGAAAGTTCACCCAGCCTTCCACGACCTGGCCGTGGATCAAGCGGTCGTCTATCCGGATAAAGACTATCATCCCTTGTTATTTTTTCCCTTTCAGCATCTGACTCGCAATCACTATGCTCTTTTGCGCCGCCTCCTGAACAAGCTTTGCGAGCTCGGGCAATGGTTTTTCATCCCGGTGGTTCGCGAACTTGATGAGCATTGAGAGGTTGACCCCCGTGACGACTTCAATGGTCTCCCCGAGAAAGGCAAGGGCGATATTGGACGGCGTTCCACCGAACATGTCGGTAAACAGCATGACGCCCTTCTTCCGATCAACCTTTTTAATAGCGGCCTGGATTTCGTCCCTCAGTATTTCCGGCGCGCTCTCCTGTTTTACACTGACCGACGCCACGGCATCGATCCTGCCTACGATCATTTCGGCAGCTTTCACCAATTCGGCGCCCATGTCCTCATGACACACCACCACGAGTCCGATCATGCCAACGTCTCCTTTTAATTCCGGATTTCAGTTTTGGGAATGCGGATTTTACAATCCGAATTCCGCAATTGAGTCAGATCAATCTCCGATGTCCCTATGTTTGACGTTCACGTCGTAGCCCCTTTCCCTGAGACGATCTGCCACCAAAAGAGAAAGCGCCACCGAACGATGCCTGCCGCCGGTACATCCGAAACCTATTGTCAAATAACTTTTTCCCTCGCTCCGGTACCGGGGCAAAAGGTATTCGAGGAATTCAAGGAGCCGGGAGAGGAACTCTTCTGCATCAGGTCTTGCCATGATGTATTCACTGACCTTCTCATCCTCGCCCGTCAACGCCCGCAAGTCAGGAACGAAATGCGGGTTCGGAAGAAACCTCAGGTCAAAAAGCAGGTCAAGGTCGTAGGGGACGCCGAACTTGTAACCGAAGGTGACGAGTGTAATGAGCATCGGCCTGCCGGTGTCTCCTTCGGAATAGAGGCGTTCTATAGACTGACGAAGATCATGGACCGTGTAATCCGATGTGTCAATGATCCGGTCAGCAAGCTTCCTGACATCTCCGAGCGCTGCCCGCTCTTTTCTGATCCCATCCAGGAGCGGCGTCGTTCCCTTCGCCAGCGGATGGGGTCGACGTGTCTCGCTGAAGCGACGCACAATCGTCTGGTCCGATGCCTCCAGGAACAGCATTTCCATGGTGCGACCATGGGCCTTAAGCTCGCCGTACAGGGCCGGGAACTGCACGGTAAAAACCTTTTCCCTGATATCGATACCGATCGCCGAGCGAAATGCCTCCTCCGAGCGCTGTGCGAACTCGACGAACGCAGGAAGCAATGAGAGCGGGAGGTTGTCGACGCAATAGAACCCCACATCCTCAAAGGCCTTGAGCGCCGCGCTCCTGCCGGAGCCCGACAGCCCTGTCACAACTACCATTCTTCGCGGATGATTCATCCTCCAAGCCTCTTTCGGAGTCGTTTGTTCAGGTCCCTCGCCGTAAAGACGCCCCGGTTCTTCAGTATCTGGTTCCTGGCCGCCACTTCAATGAGCGTGGCCATGTTCCTCCCCGGCTTGACGGGCAACTTCAGGTAGGGCAGATTGACGCCGAGCAGGCGATATCGCCGCTCACGCAGTCCGACCAGACTGTACTGATGCCCCTTCTGCCACTCTTCCAGTTCCACTACCAAGCCGACCCTCGATGAGGTTACTGTAGCCGACTCGCCGTAGAGCGCCCGGACGTTGATAATTCCGAGCCCTCGAATCTGCAGCAGGTCCGCTCCCATTTCGGTCGGCTTTCCGTTGATCTCATTGTCGGTTTTTTCGACGATAACGACATCGTCGGCAATCAGTTTGTGACCGCGCAGCACCAGATCAAGGGCCGCCTCGCTCTTGCCGACGGCGCTCTCTCCGATGATAAGAGTGCCGAGGCCGAATATCTGAACAAGCACGCCGTGCAGGCTGATTTTAGGAGCCAGTCTGTCGACGAGCAGCCGGGTAAGCTGAGCCAGATTTCCGCTCTTGAGAACGGGGATATCGGAAGACCCCGCATGGTCGAGGAGTTCCCGGCAGACCGCTCCGCCGCTCATGACGATGCACGCAGGCTTTTGTTTTATCAGGGCACGGACGACCCTTTGACGATCTTTGGGAGGGAGCGAACACAGATATGCCGCCTGTCCCGGACGGATGTGAAGCACAGTCGACGCTGTCCCCCGCCATGCAGCGCTCGCACTTAGATCAGGGACCATCACCTGTGGTGACGAAATCCGCCTCCCAAGACCCGCTCGTCCCGCGAGCACCTTCGCAATTCCAGCCAGGTCCTTAACGGTGAGTTTCATTTCTGCGGTAGGGGTTGCGGCTGAGGATATTTGCTGTCTTCTTCGTATATGAGCCTCTGGATATCTTGCCGGCGTGGAGCCTGTAATAGACCTGCTCTCAAGGCAGGATTTTTGAGTATCCGGGATATCCGCGCCAGAGTCTTCAAATGGTCTCCCGGCCTGTCGTCTGGCGTTACGAGCAGGAAAAAAAGAAAAACCGGTTTTGCATCGAGCGATTGAAACTCGACCCCCCGTTTTGACCTGCCGAAGGCCACAATCATTTCCTGGATGCTGTTCAATTTACCGTGGGGTATGGCTACGCCGTCACCGACGCCGGTACTGCCGAGCGTCTCGCGCTCGGTCAGCACTCGGACAAGTTCTTCCTCGTTCTCGACCCTTCCTTTCGATTTCAAAACACGGGCAAACTCGCGAAGAACTCCCATTTTATCCTTCGCCGCAATGTCTTCAATAATGAGGTCATCCTGTAACAAGTCCCTGATGGTGACCATCAATGAATCCATCCTTACCTGGCAGGTTCAATGAGCCCGACGTTGCCGTCTTTTCTCTTATAAATGACATTAATCAGGCCGCTGCCGGCGTTCGAAAAGATGAAAAAATCCTTATCCAGAAGCTCCATCTGCATCACCGCTTCCTCGGGCAGCATCGGCTTGAGATCAAACCGTTTGGTCTTGATGATCTGCGGGATCCGATCCTCGGGATGTGATGACGATGCTGTTGCGGTCTCTGATCTGCCGGTCTGATGTTTGTGGTCGACCAGCTTTTCCTTATACCTTCTGACGCGCCGCTCGATTTTTTCAATGAGGAGATCGATCGCCGAATACATTTCCTCGGTTTCTTCCGATGCCTGAATCAGCACACCATTCGATTTGATC
>JBLMWN010000232.1:0-14557 GCA_050257255.1 Betaproteobacteria bacterium
CTGCTGCTCCGTGCCGGAAGATGTCCCGCTCCGTAAGGATTGCAGCAAGGTCTGCGCCGAGCTGCAAGCAGCCCAGCTCGTGTGCCCGCATCATGAGACGGGACAGCCTCGGGTGGAGCGGAAGACGGGCCATGGCTCTGCCGGCGGCCGTGGCCGAGCCCGAGGCATCGAGCGCGCCTAAATCGTGAAGGAGCCGCAGGCTAGAATCCCATGCTGCCGCAGGAGGCGCATCGAGCCACGAGAGTTCCGAAGGGTCCTTGACGCCCCAGACTGCGAGTTCGAGCACGAGCGAGGCAAGGTCGGCAACAAGCATCTCGGGCTGGGTGAACGGCAGCATACTGCGAAGGTCATGGCTACCGTAGAGTCGATAGCATACGCCGGGTCCGAGCCGGCCCGCTCTGCCTTTGCGCTGTTCCGCGGACGACCGGGAAACCGGCACGGTCACCAACCGGTTCATGCCCGTGGACGGGTCGTACCGGAGCATACGCGTAAGACCGCTGTCTATCACGACCCGAACGCCCTCGATGGTAAGGCTTGTTTCTGCGACGTTGGTGGCGAGCACGATCTTTCGATGCTCCTTGGACGGCAGGATTGCGCGCTCCTGTTCCTCGAACGGCAGGTCGCCGTAGAGCGCGTGTATCGCAATGCGGTTATCGTTCACATCCGGCGACTCATGAAGTTCTTTGATGCAGGACCGTATCTCGCCCGAGCCGGGAAGGAACACGAGGACGTCGCCTTCGGTCTCTCTCAAGGCGATTCTGACCGCGCGGGCGATACGCATTGGCAACGGTCCCGTCTTATCCTCTAAATAGCGTTCTTGTACAGGAAAGGCCTTGCCTGCGGAAGCGATCACGGGTGCGTTGCCGAGGAGCGATGCGATGGGCCCGTAGTCCAGGGTCGCGGACATGACCATGATCTTCAGATCCTGCCTCAGTGCCCTGCGGATATCAAGGCAAAGTGCCAGCGCCAGGTCAGCATGAATGCTTCGTTCATGGAACTCGTCGAAGATGACCAGCGCCGTATCTTTGAGATCTGGATCGGACTGGATGCGGCGGGTGAGGATGCCTTCTGTAACGACCTCGAGGCGGGTCTTGTCGGATTTTTTTGTGTCGAAGCGTATAGCGTATCCGACGGTATCACCCACATGCTCGCCAAGTGATTGCGCCATCCAGCGCGCTGCTGAAACAGCGGCAATCCTGCGCGGCTCGAGCATGACGATCCGCCCTTTTTCGGGCGGAATCACACCGAGCAGCGCCAGCGGAACACGAGTGGTCTTCCCCGCTCCCGGCGGCGCACGGAGAATGATCGAAGCGTTGTTTTGTACCGCGTCTCTCAGCTTTGGCAGGATGCCGTCTATAGGATAGGAATCCACGGAATTAGCATACCCCAGTGGGACGGGTTTTGCCAGCCTTTTGAGGGGCTCCCTTCTCCGGTATTCCCGCACGGCACTCAGGAGAAGACTCCGGACCTCTTGGCAGTTCGTAATTTCGGATGAAACGAAGGGCTTGTTCCGCAGCTTCAGGCGGGAACTACAGAAGTGAATGCATGGCGGGAGCGGGAAGTGAGGGGGATTCTGCCTTTGCCGCGGACGAGACACTTCACGGGCTCGTTGCCGGGCAACGGCATTTCCGCTGCCGCTGGCAGGAAGATGGTGAACGTACTGCCGCGCCGAGCTCCGATTGCACGTCGATCAGCCCCTTGTGCTTCTGATGATCGAATAGGATGTTGCCAGACCAATGCGGCATCGGAGACGGCTCAAAGAGACCGTGTTTTGCGCTGTAACGGATCGCGGTCGGCGAAAAACGCTACGCGCCCAGAGACCGGATCTTTTCGTGGTTTTTAAAGACCTTTCTGAAGTGGAAACCGTAGATGGAAAGGGTAATGGCCAGCGGAAAGAGCCGCGGCCGCCTGAACAGGGACCAGAAAAAAAGCTTCCAGTACTGGAACCGCTCCCTCCCGATGACGCCGAGGCGCACCATGGACTTGAACGCGGCCATGATATGGCTCAAGGGGATACGCACCTTCCTCGTCTTTGCAGGGTATTCTTTGAGGAACTTCTTCACCCGTGCGTAGTAGTGCTTCGGCGAGTAAATGGTGCTGAGGATCGTTCGATAACCGTTCAACAGGGTCTCGGAGCTCATCTTCGGCACGAAGTTGATCGAAAAGTCCGTGTTGTCGCCGGTCGCCGCCTTCACGAGTCTCCCCTCCTTCTTCATGCGGTGGTAGAGCTTGGTGCCGTGCGGAGCATTCAACAGGCCCACCATGGCGGTCGCGATGCCGCTTTCCTGAATAAAGCCGATGAGCCGCTCGAAGATCGACGCCGGATCCTTGTCGAACCCCACGATGAATCCCGCCTGGACCTCGAGCCCCGCACGCTGGATCTTTTTGACGCAGGCGATAAGGTCGCGATTCCTGTTCTGGAGCTTGCTGCACTCGGCGAGGCTTTCTTCGTTCGGGGATTCGATCCCCACGAAGACCTGGTCGAACCCTGCCCGGACCATGAGTTTCATCAACGCTTCGTCATCCGAGAGGTTGATGGACACCTCCGTGTACAGCACGAAGGGATGCTTGCGCTTCTCCATCCATTCTATGATGGCCGGGAGTATCTCTTTCTTCAACTTGCCCTTGTTTCCAATGAAATTGTCATCAACAATAAACAAACTGCCCCGCCATCCCTGGGTATAAAGCGCGTCGAACTCGGCCAGGATCTGCGTTACATCTTTAGTGCGGGGCACGCGACCATAGAGAACGGTGATGTTGCAGAAATCGCAGTCAAAGGGGCAGCCCCGCGAATACTGGATGTTCATGGAAGCGTACTTTCTCTTATCCAGGAGGTCGAAGCGCGGCACGGGCGTGGCGGTGATATGGGCCCAATGGGGAGAGGTGTAGATGTGCTGTGCCCTCCCCTGACGCAGGTCATCGAGGAACAGCGGGAGTGTTATCTCGGCTTCGTTCAAGACCAGATGGTCCACGTCATCGAACTCCTCCGGCACGGACGTGAACAGGGGGCCGCCAGCTATCATTTTCACTCCGAGAGATTTGCACCGGTTGATGATCGATTCAGCCGACACTCTCTGAATAGACATGGCGCTTAGAAACACATAATCGGCCCAGCGCAGGTCCGAGTCGGTCAGCGACTTGACGTTTTTGTCAACAAGCCGCAGCTCCCAGTCAGGAGGAAGCATGGCCGCAACAGTCAGAAGTCCGAGCGGCGGAAGGCTCGCCTTCTTCGAGATGAACTTCAGTGCGTGCTTGAAGCTCCAGAAGGTCTCGGGGTATTTGGGATAAACAAGTAAGATTTTCATGGAAGCTCCTTTAAATAGACGTAATAGTGCACGTGCAGCACGATTTTTCGGTAATGAATTGAGCGCATGGCGAATGCAGTATTATCCATCTTATCAAGTAAATTACAACAGTTATTTACACGCTGCCGTCAACTATCTGATAATCTCGTACAGACATAGCGGGTTATAGATAAACGTTCCAATCGTTTGAAAATGAAAATAATACGATGGACAAGACGTCTCGACGAATCGGCATTACTCCAGATATTTCTTTGCGTCGATTTTCGCGGCATTAGGATTGATGGTGCCGACGACCGTGCGCTTGTATTTTCCGCCGACGGTTTCGACAAGGCTGACTTCGGTCCCTGATTCTTTTTCCGAACCGTCGAATTTGTTGAGCAGGAGCACGCGTGGACGCATCAGGTCCCGGGTCTGATGCGTTACCAGCCCGATCTCGCCCGTATTCAGTTTGAGAAGCGTACCGATGGGGAAGAGACCGATCATATTGACGAAGGCCTTGACCAGGACCGGATGAAACGGATTGCCGCGCTTCTTGATAAGAATTTGGACGGCATTGTCCGGCGACATCTGGACGTTGTAGTAGACCCGGGCGGCCGTAAGCGCTTCATAGGCGTCGGCAAGGGAGACGATTTGCGAAAACAAATGCTGCCGGAGCTTGCCGTCAACCTTCGGATACCCCCGCTCGCCGCCATGCTGGTGATGCTCGAAGGCCGCCACCATGGCTAATCTAGTCACGGCGGCATTATCGGAGAGGAGCAGTGCCCCTTCAACAGGATGCCGTTTAACCGCCTCCCACTCCTCATCGGTGAGCTTGTCCGGTTTATTGATGATTTCATGGGGGACACTCACCTTCCCAATATCGTGGAGAAGCGCGGCCATCCCCAGCGCCGCGATCTGAGGTTTGTCAAAAGCCAGGAATGTACCAAGGGCTGTTGCGAGAATGGAGGTATTTACGGAGTGGGCGAAAGTATATTCATCATACATCTTGATGTTTGTCAGGCCGACCAGGGCGTCACGGCTTTCGAGAACGGTATCAACCATGGTCTGCACAACGGTGTTCATCCTGCGCATGTTGGCCACCTTATTGGAATGCACGGCCTGAAGCATCTCCTTCACCGTGCCAATGGCCCCCATGAACAATTCTGTGGATTTTTTCTTCCCCTCCTTGAGGGCGTTCCCTACTTTCTCGTTTACAAGAAGAACCCGGTGAAGCCCGATATGTGAAATCCCAGCCTTTGCAACGACCTCACTGATGCCACCCCCGGCACTCAGGTGTGCGATATCCTTTCCCATCAGACCGGCAAACCTGATGATTTCCTGCTGCGTGAGGTCAGGCTTGAAGATGATCCCGCCCACGTCCCTGCTCGTGAATTGTTCCATGAGCAGCACAAGGTTCTGGTCAACCGGCACCGATAGGGTCTCGAAAAACAGCTCGCCTCCCACGAGATAGAATGCCACTTCTTTCCGGTTCACCAGCAATTCCTGGATCTTGATCAGGAGCTTTTCCGCCGAGGAGATCAGGAATGGGTGCGCTTCCGGATAGAGGGTCGCGTTCTTCAGGACAGCCGACAAAAGCTGAAACGTAGTCCTTGCCGAATTGAGCAGCTGCTGCTTGGCAAAAAAGGACTGACGGGCCTCCCCCCGGCTATCGTCGTGCTGCTCTTCCATCACTCTGTCTCCTTGTGATCTCATCTATGGCATGCTGAGCCGCATCCCGGAGTTCCTTTTGAAGCCGGCGCGGCTTCCACCAGCGTATCCGAGTATATCGGTCGAGGAATTCCCTTGCCTTTCTACCGCCGATCATGCCCAATGACTTGATTGCTTCGAGCGTGAGTTCCCGATACCTCTTCTTGATCGGCCGATTCTCCAGAAAACCCAAAAGGGGCTCCACATCCTCATCACGGATGCCGGACATGTCTGAAAAACCACGAATGACCATCAATTGGATATCGAGGTCTTTGTCATTCAGACACTTTGCGAGGACGCTGGCCGCCTTTTTTCCACCGATGGCGAGCAGTCCCTTGATCACTTCCTGCCGTATCCGTATATCTTTGTGCTCAACGGCCCTGCGAAGAAAGGCAATTGCCTGGTCGGTCTTGATTTCTCCCAGGATGTTTACGATATTGCGTACGACATACCAGCGCCCGTCCGAAAGACGTTCGCCGAACATCTGGATCTGATTTTTCCCCACATCCTTTACCAGATCAAGGATAAAGATCCTCGCTGACCGGTCGGTCTCCTCGGCCAGAAGCTCCAGCATGATTTCCGTTGCCTCACGATCTATGGCAGAGAGATAATTATGAGCCGAACGGTACTCGGAAGAGCTCTTGGTGTATTTCCGCATATCGGCGATGGTTGCAGAGACGATTGACTTCGACGCGGTCCTTTTAAGTGCCTCCGTCATTCCACGTTTGAATGCAGGGTGCGCTGGCATCTGAAATGCCTGGAGAATGAGCGCTGCAAGAGTATAATCCTTTTTCTTCAAGAGATAATTGAGCTGGCCTTCGAGTTGATGGACAACGCCGGAAAAACGGCTGACTTCCTTCTCACCAGGCACGGGGCCCTTGGGATCCTTCACCAGAGCGAGGAGGGAAATAAAGGTACGCACGGTGGCCTCGATAATGTCTGACTCCATACCTTCTTCGCCCATGGCCTTGATCGCTTCCATCTCCTCAGGCGTATACTCCGACATTTCCTTTGCGAGCGTGGCAAGGTTCTGGGGAATCGGGATGACCTCGAGGGCATCGGGAGACGGCGGCGGCGCGGAAGGCTCAATCTTTTTTGCCGCCGATCTTTTCAGGAGCGTTGTCACCTGTTGCGTGGTCCAGGAATCGGAAAAACGACCCGTTAATATTTCATGAAGCTCGCTGGGAGCCATTTCCTCAAGCTCTGCCGTCTGTTTGCTCACCATTTCCGAGTCCATGTCCGCGTACAGTTTGCCAGCAATCATCGCCTGCCGATAGGGAGATTCGAGGGAGAGAACGGACTTTGCCAATCCCTCGAACAGGGTATCGGCCTGATCCGGATGCTCCTCCTGGATCTTGTGCCCCGCCTCCTGATAGAGCGTAAAGAGGCGGTCTTCCACGCTTTCGTACTCGGCCTTGGTCTTCTTCGCGAGTTCAAGCATGCTGGCGCCGAAACTCGCAGGATCGGCCATAATATCTCCCAGAACAAGGGTGCGGCCGGAAAGAATCATAGCCTCCTTCGCCGTCGACGGATCCAGAACACCGACAGCGGTCTTGGCATTTGTTTTATCAGCACTACTTCCGGGCGTGTCTGTTGTAATAACTTCGTCAAGACCCGCCTCGATAACTTTAATGTGCTCCGCGCCTTTTTCCCATAGGATCGATGTGATGCCGCTCTTCATCGCCAGCTCTTCCTCTGACAGGGCAAGGGCCTGGCAAAGTGCCACCAGTTCCGCTTCAACCATACCGGCGCTGAAGACGATCTCCCGTATTCCTTTCGCGAAGAGGTCTTGAGCAATGGACTTGTTTAACTGCGTTTCTTTTCCGATGGGCGTCTGCATATGCATGAAGTATGTTTTCTGAACGCCGATACGATACTCCGGCGTGGTCTTCAAAAAATGGTCCAGCACTTCATACGATTTTTTGATGGACTGGGAGTAAATGGGGTTGTTCGAAGGATAGAGCTTCACTGCCCTGAACGCTATGACGAGGTTCCGCATGACATCCTGAATTTCAGCGGAAAGCGGTTCGGATTGTTTGGTCTCTTCCTGCATGGGTAGAGGGTATCACAATTATAAGATAGTGTCAAAAAGAGTAAACAGGGCAAGAGACGCGGCATTGCGGTCAACAAATATTGCAACTTCTTCACTTCTCGCGGGTATAAACACTCAATGACGTCAGCCGTTCGCGTCGCACCTTTCAACGCGGGACAACACTTCTCCTTTGTGCAGGATCGTGCTGATCACATCACCCGGCTTGACCTCTCCTGCGTCTTTAAGGATCATCCCGGCAGGATGTCTCTTTGTAATGCTGTATCCGCGTGACAGGATACCAACTGGGTTCAAGTGGTCCAGCCCCGCAGTCATCGCGCTGAGGCGCGCCCGGTCCCGGCGCAGGCGATGTTGGAGCTCGAGCGCAAGGCGGTGCGCCAGTTCGTCCACCCGCTGACCGTACTGCTCCAGCCGCCGTCTCGGATCGCCCAGCAGCCGCACGTGTTCACGGACCGACACGCGCGCCAGCTCAAACAACTGCTTCATACTCCTGACCAGCCTGGACTCAAGCGATCGGATGCTTTCTTGGAAACTCTCTTCGCTTTTCACCACCATCTCTGCTGCGGCAGAAGGCGTGGGTGCCCGGACATCGGCAACAAAATCGGAAATGGTATAGTCCGTTTCATGCCCTACGGCTGAGATGACCGGTATCCGAGATGCATAAATCGCACGGGCGACGGTTTCCTCGTTAAAGGCCCAGAGGTCTTCAAGGGAACCGCCGCCGCGGCCTGCTATCAGGACATCCGCGTTCTGCCGGCTGTTGAAATATCGAAGCGATTCGACGATCGAAGGCGCCGCCTCAACCCCTTGCACGGGCACCGGATAGATGAGAATGTGCATCTTCGGATGACGCCGCTTGATCACACGCAGCATATCCCGGATGGCGGCGCCGGTCGGCGAAGTAATGATGCCGATTCGACGAGGTAGTATCGGCAATGGTTTCTTGTGATCGAGGTCGAAGAGTCCCTCTTTTTCGAGTCGCGCCCTCAGCTGTTCAAAAGCGAGCTGGAGCGCGCCTATCCCTTTCGGCTCGATGTAGTCGACGAGGAGCTGATACTCACCGCGCGGTTCGTATACGCCCACTCTGCCCCGGCAGATGACGTGGATGCCGTGTTGAAGCGTGAACTTGAGGAACCGCTGGGATGATCGGAACAGGACGGCCCGAATCTGGCTCTGCTCGTCTTTCAGGGTGAAATAGGCGTGGCCGGACTGCGGGATGCTGAGGTTCGAGATCTCACCTTCGACCCAAATATCCGGGAAAGCGCTTTCGAGGAGGTTCTTGATCTGATAGGTAAGCTGAGTAACCGTTAGGATATGGGTCTTCATAATATCGATTTTCGAATTTCGTCGTAAGACTTCGGCATGAACTCAGTCGCACGATTGTGGATTTCGAATTTATGTTTCGCAGTCCGCAATCCGCATCCGCTATGACTTAACATGGATTCTCTCCAGCGAATTCGCCTTCCCCGTTTTGCCGTCGACATCGATAAGAACCGCACTCAGGTGAACCGGCCCCTTGGGAATCTCAAAGCGGTGCGGTGTTTGATAAAGGAACCGCGCAATTGCCTGCTCCTTCTTGACCCCGATGACCGAGTCCGTAGGCCCCGTCATTCCCACATCGGTAATGAACGCGGTTCCCGCGGTCAGAATGCGCTCATCAGCGGTCTGCACGTGCGTATGGGTCCCGACCACGGCGCTCGCTTTCCCATCAATATGCCAGGCAAGCGCAGCCTTCTCCGACGTGGCTTCAGCATGGAAGTCGACGATGACGACCGGTGTTTGTTTTTTAAGCTTTTCAATTTCGCGCTCTGCAATGCGGAAAGGGTCATCCAGACTCGACATGAAAACCCTGCCTTCGAGGTTCAATACGGCGGCCTTGCCTGCACCGGTAGAAATGACGACGCTGCCGTACCCGGGATTTCCATCAGGATAGTTCGCCGGCCTTATGAGGCGATCCTGCTTGGCCAGATAAGGCTCAATCTCCTTCTTGTCCCAGACGTGGTTGCCCGACGTCAGCACATGAATTCCCAGAGAGAAGAGTTCTTCGGCAATCTCGGATGTGATCCCGAATCCGCCCGCCGCGTTCTCGCCGTTGGCTATCACGAGATCAGGTTTGTATGATTCCATGAGTCCGCGCATATTCGCCCGCACCATCTTACGGCCCGGCTCGCCGATGATGTCGCCGATAAATAATACCTTCAAGCAATCTCCTTGAAAAAAAGCGTACGGCGGTAACGGTTAGAGGCCTGCTTCATCAGTTGTCATTCCCCGCTCATCTTCAGGCCGCTATCCGTTACCGTACAACGATAGGGGCGTCGTTACCGTGCCACGCATGACGTGCTACTTCGCGTACTCTACATACCTGCTTTCGCGGACCACTGTCACCTTAATCTGCCCGGGATAGGACAACTCCTGCTCGATCTTCTTAGCGATGTCGCGCGAGAGCTGCGCTGAATGCGCATCCGAAAGGTCCTCAGGCTTCACGATGATCCTGATCTCACGGCCGGCTTGAATGGCGTAGGACTTTTCCACACCCTTGAAGGAGTTCGCGGCCGACTCAAGTTGTTCAAGCCGCTTGAGGTAGCTCTCAAGCGTCTCGCGCCGCACGCCGGGCCTGCCCGCTGAAAGCGCGTCCGCGGCAGCAACGAGCACGGACTCGACGCAGTTCGGTTCGCCATCGCCGTGGTGGGTCATGATCGCATTGATCACCTTCGCCGACTCGCCGTACTTCTTGGCCAAATCCCCGCCGATCTGGGGATGCGTGCCTTCGACCTCGTGGTCGATCGCCTTGCCCAGGTCATGGAGCAGACCGGCGCGCCGCGCAAGTTTCTGGTCAACACCGCACTCGGCCGCCATGATCCCCGCAAAATAGGCGACCTCGCGCGAATGCATGAGCACGTTCTGGCCGTAGCTCGTCCTGTACTTGAGCCTGCCAACGAGCTTGATAATATCGGGATGCATATTATGAATGCCGAGGTCAAAGGCCGCCTTCTCGCCCTCTTCCTTCATGGAGACGTCGAGATCCTTCTTTACCTTCTCAGCGATCTCTTCGATTCGGGCCGGATGAATCCTGCCGTCCTGGATCAGCCGCTCGATGGTGAGCCGGGCGATCTCCCTCCTAAGAGGATCGTAACATGAGAGGATGACGGCCTCGGGCGTATCGTCGATGATCAGGTCAATGCCGGTCGCGGCCTCAATAGCCCGAATGTTCCTGCCCTCGCGTCCGATGATTCGCCCCTTCATCTCGTCGTTCGGAAGGTTGACAACCGATACGGTGGCCTCGGCCACATAGTCGCTCGCGTAGCGCTGGATCGCGAGACTGATGATGTTCTTGGCCTTCTTGTCGGCCTCATCCTTTGCCTCATCCTCAATCCGCTTGATAGTTTTTGCGGCCTCGAACTTCGCCTCGTCCTCCATGGAGAGCATGAGTTGCCGCTTTGCCTCTTCCGCCGTCATGTTCGCGATCTTCTCGAGCATCTGGCGCTGCTCTCGTAACCCCTTCTCAAAACGCTCTTCCTTCTCGATCGCAACCTTCTCCCGTGACGTCAGCTCGCGCTCGCGTCGGATTACATCGGACTCGCGCTTTTCAACGAGATCTACCTTCTTTTCGATGTTCTCTTCTTTCTGCGTGAGCCGCCGTTCTTGGTTCTGGATCTCCTGCCGTTTCTCACGGTTCTCCCGTTCGAAATCAGCCCGGGCCTGGTAGAGCTTGTCCTTGGCCTCGAGCATTACCTCCTTGCGCTTGGTTTCGGCTTCGCGCTCTGCAGCGGCAATGATCCGCGCTGCTTCGGACTCGGCATCCTTGATCTTGCCTGCCGCAACCTTTCCCTTGATAAGCAGACCCAGGCCGAATCCTCCGGCGAGTCCTGCAATCAATAGCACGACATATTCAATCATTTTTCCCCCTCCCGATGTTTGCTCTTCAGCCCGGCAAGCCGTTCCTTGATCCTCTTTTCTTCGCCTTGCTCCGTGGGCCGGTAGTACTCCCGCATTTGCGGGAGATAATCTTGGGCAACGTAGTGGCCCGGATAGTCATGTGGATATTTATAACCTTTCCCCCTGCCGAGCCGCGCTGCCCCCTTGTAATGGGAGTCTTTGAGATGGTCCGGCACGGGAAGAAGCTTTCCTTCCTCGATGTCCTTCATCGCCTCTTTGATCCCGAGGTAGGATGCATTGCTCTTTGGCGACGATGCCACGTACACTGCCGCCTGAGCCAATGGAATCGCGCCTTCGGGCATACCGATGCGCTCCACAGCCTGGTAGGCGGCCGTGGCAACGACGAGCGCCCGCGGATCAGCGTTTCCGACATCTTCGCTTGCGGCGATCACGATCCTGCGCGCGATAAAGAGCGGATCTTCTCCAGCAATGATCATCTTCGCCATCCAGTAAAGCGCCGCATCCGGGTCGCTTCCGCGCATGCTCTTGATGAATGCAGAGATGGTGTCGTAGTGTTCGTCTTCGTCGTAGAACAACGCCTTTTTCTGAATGGACTCTTCCGCTGTCTGAAGGTCGTAGAGAACCGTGCCATCGGTACGCGGAGCTGTTGAAAGCACGCCGATCTCGAATGCATTCAGCGCCCGCCGCGCGTCGCCGTTGGACTTTGCGATGAGGAAGTCCAAGGCCTCCGGCGTCAGGCTCACAGATAAGTTCCCGAACCCCCGCTCCTTGTCCGCGAGCGCACGGAGGACCAGAGCTTTGATGTGATCATCCTGAAGTGGTTTGAATTCAAAAATCTGGGAGCGGGACGAAAGCGCCGGAATGATCGCGAAGAACGGGTTCGACGTTGAGGCGCCGATAAGGGTAATGTTTCCACGCTCCACATCAGGCAGGAGCGCGTCCTGTTGCACCCGCGTAAAACGGTGGATTTCATCGATGAACAGGATGGTCTTCTTGCCGCTCGCACTGCGCTCCTCGGCCGCCTCATTCGTTACTCTCCGGATATCGGCAACGCCGGCGGTAACAGCATTGAGCGACACAAAGTGAGCACGGCTGCGTTCCGCAATCAGGTGTGCGAGAGCGGTCTTGCCTACTCCCGGCGGCCCATAGAGGATGAGCGACATGAACCGGTCTGCCTCGATAGCCCTACGCAGGAGCTTGCCCGGCCCCAGAATGTGTTCCTGCCCCACGAACTCTGAGAGGTCGCGGGGCCGCATTCGCCAGGCAAGAGGCGGTTCTGACGGTTCTGCAGGTACAAAATCCGCAGGCGCGTTTTTTTTGAGGTTCTTGAAACCCAACGTGATTACTTCAGGGGGGATGGCACAGACGTGTGATAGCGGGCGAAAAGGACCGAGTTAAACCAGTTCAGGACAGCATCAATCCGGGGGAAAAGATGGGTGTCGGGGAACCTGTTGACTTTCCAAGGTATTGAGCAAAACGGTTATGAGCAATAATCGCATATGGCATTGCTTCCAAAGTGCCAATTCCCGGTGTTCCCTTTCCGTGTTTATATATAGTATTCGTGAATTTCCCCATGGTCTCGGAATGTTGCCTTGCTGGTAAAACAATTTTCGCGCGATACGGAGGATTGTTGCGTCCGCGAAATCCCTGTTGTGTTCACTTCCTCAGGTACCGCTGTTGCTTAATACTATCACAAGCGCCGGAGCCTTCCCTGCTTCCCGCTCCTTTTGATCTAGCTAGCGCTAGTTGCTCATTGGTAATGATTTATGATAATGATAGTTAAGATAATGAAGAATAATGCCTTTTTTGGGGCACTCCAAATAACTATAAAAAATCCCCCGCTTTTGCCGTGTAGATAGACTTGATTCCTGGTTTTTACCAGGTGGGTGCCGCGCAGGAAAGTTTAGGCGTCCCAGTCCTGTCTGGGCATGCACACCCTTTCCCGAAGGTAGCTCCCTTTCATTTTTTTTCACGAGGAACAAGTTATATCCATCACGTGCAAAGCAGGGGACTTTTTTGCTTGTTCTCTTTTATTTGTTCTCTGTCGTATATATACCAGAATCGGGGAAAAATGGCAAGGAGAAAAAAGACGGAAAATGGAATATAGCTCTTAAATAAAGCAAATTTTCAACAAGTTGCAAACATACTATACTCGTGAAACTCTTAAAACATCCCTCCCGGCGCTTTCAGATAACCAAGCCGGAATTATTCGTTCTGTGTGTTACCAAGCGCGTCTTCTGTAAGGTTGAGCAAACGTTTGACCGCATTATCGGAAGCCATTGCCAATTCGCCATATTGCTCTCGCATGCGATAGAGCTCGTCGGCAATGGTGAGTGTCGCGAGGATGGCTACGCGAAGGGGATCGACAGTTCCCGTGCCCTTCTCGACCTCTTTCATTTTTGCATCAACAAAGTCGGCCAGTTCGCGTATATGGGCAGGATCGTCTCCTCCCTTTATGCTGTAGACCTGACCGTATATCTCGACCTGTACGCGTTCCATAGGCTCTTCATCTTTTCACGAGGAGCATGGGGCATCGCCGAGGGTAAACGCTTAGCGCCATGCTCTCTGTACTCTGCCCGACGCCCTATGCTCACAGCAGCGCGTCCACGAACTCTTTCGGATCAAAGCTCCGCAAATCTTCGACTGCTTCGCCGATTCCCACGAACTTCACAGGAATCGCGAGTGCCTTGTTGATGGCGAACACGATGCCGCCTTTTGACGTGCCATCAAGTTTCGTGAGCACAATTCCGGTAACGCCGACCGCTTCATTGAACATTTTCGCCTGGACAAGCGCATTCTGACCCGTGTTTCCGTCGAGGACCAGCAATGTCTCGTGCGGCGCCCCCGGAAGCTCACGCGACAGGATGCGTTTCACTTTCTTAAGCTCTTCCATGAGGTTCGACTTTGTGTGCAGCCTGCCAGCCGTATCGACAATAAGCACGTCGATCGCCCTGGCTTTTGCAGCAGTAACGGCATCGAATACCACCGCGCTCGGGTCAGCCCCTTCTCGATGTTTGATCACGGGAATGCCGATGCGTTCGCCCCAGACGGAGAGCTGCTCGGCCGCTGCAGCACGGAATGTGTCTCCCGCCGCGAGCATGACTTTTTTCCCTTCTGCCTGGAGTCTGTACGCCAGTTTGCCGATCGTGGTGGTTTTGCCCGTGCCGTTCACTCCCACAACTAGCACAACGGCGGGGGCAACATCCAAAGAAAATATTGAGGGCTTCGCAGACAGTGTTTCGAGCAGCATTTGTTTGAGCCGCTCTTTTACCTGCGCCGGCGCGGAAAGCTCGTTACGTTTGAAACGTTCGTTCAGATCCTTGAGAACGAACGATGTTGTCTCGACGCCCACGTCGGACGCGATGAGCGCTTCTTCCAGTTCGTCGAGAAACGCTTCGTCGATCTTTTCTCCGAGAATCAGCTTACCGATCTTATCAGCCAGGTTCTTTCTGGTCTTTGCAAGCCCGTCACTCAGGCTGCGGAGAACACCGAACATAGAGCACCTCAAATAAATTGAAAAATAAATTGAAAATTGAATATTGGCGATTTCAACGTGATCGGAAACTTTTTACATTTTCAATTTCCATTTTTCAATTCGGCATGCGAAGGAAGTATGTCG
>JBLMWN010000233.1:0-3779 GCA_050257255.1 Betaproteobacteria bacterium
GATGCCACACCCGAGCACGGCAATGGTCCTGCCCTGCGCCGCGAGAGCACCGCGATGGGCCTGCGTGTCAATGCCGCGCGCCATACCGCTCACAACGGTAAAACCCGCGGCGGCGAGATCCCCGGCGAGACGGTACGTGACTGTTCTGCCGTAGTGCGTCGGTCTGCGCGTTCCCACCATTGCCACAGCGCTCTCATCTTCGGGCTTCAGCACGCCTTTGACATACAGGTAGAGCGGCGGATCGGGCGTTTCCCGTAGGCTGTCGGGATAGGCGGGGTCGTCCATCGTCAGGATGGCGGCCCCGGCAGCATCCGCCATCTCAAGTTCCCGTTCTGCATGCTCTCGCCACGCGAAGGATCCCATTGCATTGACGAGTTTGTGAGAAAGACCGTCGACGCCCGTGAGCTCATCAGCCGAAGCTGCAAGCACACGCTCCGGTGAACCGAACTGTTTTACGAGCTTCTTGAACGTCACTCTTCCTACTCCCGGAATGCTGCTGAGCCCTATCCAGGAGAGAACCGGATCCGTATTGTTTTGCATGAGATCGTCCGTTGCGCATGCCGCCGTTCTTCGCTCAAGGTTAGAAATTATACAGACTCGGAGAAGATAGTCAAGTTTTTTTTGCAGTCAGGCGGCAAATGTGCTATGTTATCGAACGATTACGCCGATATTACAAACCGGTAGACCTGGTGGAAGAAAAGGACGCAGAAGTCAGCGAACGACGCAGAATCATGCATCGCGTAATTAAAACAGTGCTCATTGATTTCGGCGGGGTCCTTGCCGAGGAAGGGTTCCGGGAGGGTTTGCGTGCCATCGGGAGAAAAAACGGTCTTGATCCCGATGCCTTTTTTGCCGTCGCAGATACACTCATCTACGAGACAGGCTACCTGACCGGCAATCACGATGAAGCTTCGTTCTGGAACGCTGTGCGGAAGCGGACCGGCATCAGCGGAACCGATGATGAACTCAGGAAAGAGATTCTTGCGAGGTTTGTGCTCCGGCCCGAGATGCTTGCATTGGTAGACCGCCTGCGGACCGGAGGCGCCATGGTTGCGATACTGAGCGATCAGACCAACTGGCTTGAAGAAATCGACGGAGAGACGGCGTTGTTCAAACACTTCGACCGTGTCTTTAATTCCTGCCGGATGCACAAAAGCAAGCGTGACGCGTCGATATTTGCCGATGTCTGCAGAGAACTCGGCGTAACGACGGGAGAGGCCCTGTTTGTGGACGACAATCTCAATCATATCAACAGGGCGAAGAGCAGGGGACTGATGACGATCCACTTTGTAACGGTGGATGATTTTAAACAACAGCTCAAGCATTATATCCCCCGATGCTGCGGCTAAAACGATTGCTGAACAAGGATCAGCAACGACTATTCAGAAGAGGGCTAAAGAGGGATTTCATGAAAGTGATTGCGTTCAACGGCAGCCCCAGGCGGGGAGGGAACACCGAGATCCTGCTCTCGGAATCAATCAGAGGAGTGAAGGAGCAAGGCAGCGATGTGACGGTGTATCAGCTCGGCGCGTTGAACCTCAGGCCCTGCCTGAACTGTGGTAAATGCGACGACACGGGCCGCTGTATCATCAAGGACGACATGCAGGCCATCCATGACGAAATCAGGATCGCTGACAGGATCATTGTCGCTTCCCCGATCTTTTTTTTCAGCGTAAGCGCGCAGACCAAGATCATGATCGACCGGTGCCAGTCGTTCTGGGCCGAGAAGTATATACAGAAGAAACCTATTCCGCCGGGGCCCTTCGGCCGGAAGGGGCTGCTTCTCTTGGTCGGCGGGATGAAGAGAAATGAGAAGAACGTTGGATTCGAATGCGCCGAAGCGACCGTGCGCGCGTTTTTCAGGACCGTGAATGTTCGGGAACATATCACGCTTGCCTATGACCAGGTTGATGAAAAAGGCGCCATTACAAGGCATCCGACAGCGATGAAAGAGGCTTATGAGGCGGGGAAGGCGCTTTAAATTCCAACACGCAAATGTCAAATCACCAAAGTAAAATTCAAATTCTAAATTTCAACTTCAGAAACGCATGTCGTTTTAAGCCAGGTGCTTGGAGCTTATTTGATATTCGAGATCGGGGCCTGGTTTTACAGTCCCAGCGCTCTTCTCGCCAGTTCTACGAGCCCGAAGACTTTTAGGTCGACCAGCGTTCCTTTTGTCTGAGCAGTTCTGAGAAATTCCTGGGTCTGCCGGATCGGCACCTCGATGACTTCAATGATCTCATTGTCGTCCCCGCCGTTTTTCCCTACGTGTTCAAGGTCCGTACACAGATAAGCGCGGAGCGCTTCCGTCGAGGCACCCGTAGAAATAGGGCCTTCGGCCAGGAACTCGAGTTTTCCGGCGGACCAGCCCGTTTCCTCTATTAATTCGCGCTTTGCCGCAATCTCCATGGACTCATTCGGCTCAACAAGCCCCGCCGGAAGCTCGATGACGTCGCGGCCGACAGGTGGCCGGAACTGTCTTTCGAGGATGACGTTTTCCAAGGGCGTGACCGCGACCATCACTACGATTCCGCCGATGCCCAGGCGCTCCAAAGCCTCCCACGTACGCACGACGCCCCGCGCATCCCGGTAGGTGATTTCCACAGCGCTCATGAACTTTCCCTGCCAGACGATTTTTTTGCTGATGATTTCCATAAATAAAGCAAACGCTAAATCCGAATGTCGAAATCTGAAAAAGATTGTTACAAATCAAATTCTTTTCAAAATGGGAAGAATATTTCGCGCAAAGTCGCTAAGCTCGCAAAGAAATGCCGAATCATTTGGGTTTTAAAAAACAAGACGTAAAGGTTTTCTTGGCGTTCTTTGCGGCTTTTGCGTGAGACGCCTTTTAGCTTCGACCTCTTGGTTCCGGCTTGTCCGGGTTAGGTGATTCATTCAAATCCCAGGTATACGCCGATCCCGGCATAGATGATTCTATCGGAGAAAAATTGCCCATAGGGAGCAAATCCCTGGTAGCCTTCGGCGAGAACGCGGATATAGCGGCCGTTGGGAGTGGAGCCATCGAACTGGAGGCCGAATTTCACTGAGGAGTTAATCGACCAGTCATGCTCTTGTTCGCTCTTCAGATCCCATCCGCCGACCAGCCGTCCTGTCCCGATGATGTGCTCCGCGGCGTAGTATTCGACGCCGCCGTGCAGCGTCGCCGGTTTGAGATTGCTCGGCTCCTTGTGCACCATATAAGCCCCGCCGTAATAAACGCGCCACTTCTTCCACTCGTAGGATCCGAGCACGTCGAGGGCCTCATAGGACAGCTCGACGCGTTGAATGTTGTTATGCAGCAGGAATTCATCGCCCAGGTGGGAGCTCTGGTGATAGAGCGTGATCCGATAGGACTCGGCCCCTTTCCGAAAACTGAAGGGAAAGCCGATGATATAGTCCGTGTTCACGAGATCAAGAGAGGGGGCATGCAGGTCAAATTGAGCATGGATACCGCCGCCGAAGTTCGCCTGCCAGCTGTAACCGCCGGCAGTGTTCACGTGCCGGTATAAACCGAAAATTTCCCCATAGCCTCCTGTTGCCGCATGAATCTTGTCTGTTTGGTACTTAAAAATGCGGTAGCTGAGATAAAATCTCGGTTCCTTCGGATCAGCAAGGAGAGGTCTAAACAGGTCGCCTGTCGGCAGAAAAATCGTTTCCGGCTGGTTCGTAAGATCTACAGCCTGCTCGGCAACATCGTGATACGCCAGAACCTTACCGCCCCCGGCAGGGGATTCGGCAAGGGCCGTGTGATCAAATACGATGCCGAGGCAGAGAGCCAG
>JBLMWN010000234.1:0-14078 GCA_050257255.1 Betaproteobacteria bacterium
AAAAGAGTCATGGTTTAATTACCATAACGGCATACTTTTTAAGGAGGGTAACACAAATGCTGAAGAAGATGGTCGCAGTAGTAGTAGTTCTGGTTCTTGCAATATCGATTGGGGCCTGCAAAAAGAAGGAAGAAAAGCCGCAGATGCCTCCCGGACATCCAAGCATGGAAGGCGGCATGCCGGGCGGTACGCCACCTGCCGGCATGCCGAATATGCCAAATGTGCCCAAGGTGGAGCGGAAGGTTGTTGTCTCGAAGGAAGTAACGGCGAAGTGGAAGGCGGTGAAACTTGCCATCGAGAATAAAGCCGCCAAAAAGACCACAGAATATACGGTCAATGTCGGGTCAGAGCTGGCCATTCCGAATACCACGATGACCGTGAAAGTGCTCGCATACCTGCCGGACTTCAAGATGTCGGATAAGGAATTCTACTCTGCGTCTGACAAGCCCAACCAGCCTGCCGCACAGGTGGCCGTTACCGAGAACGGCAAGGAAATCTGGAACAACTGGCTGTTCTCCATGCAGCCCACTATCCATCCGTTCCAGCACGAGAACATTGGCATCGTTCTGGTAAGCGGCGTTTCCAAGTAGCCCGGGAAGACGGATAGCATTCACCAATACATGCACAGATGAGCGAAGAGCGCATCTGTGCACTTTATTTTGCGCCCATAGCTCAGTTGGATAGAGCAACGGACTACGAATCCGTAGGTCAGAGGTTCGAATCCTCTTGGGCGCGCCAATATATCTTATTGGCGGCAAGACCGGGCAACAGATAATTAAGCTGATGGAGGAGAACCTCTGGCCTCACGGGTTTCAGGGGAAGGATTCCCCTGAGCTTCGGGGGAGCAACCAGAGGGGGGCAGACCCCCTCTGGGGAGCCCTTTACGGGCGACGGAAGATGGTTCGAATCCTCTTGGGCGTGCCATTGTTCAGCAACGAGATCCATATCGGTTCCGGTAACGTCGAAGGCCCCACTCGAAACGGGCATCGTGACCGGTAGACACTTGACGGGCGTGATGAATACGAACGCTGATGAAAAATTTATGCGCTTGGCATTGGCAGAAGCTGAGAAGGCGGCAGCCAGCGGGGAGACGCCGGTTGGAGCCGTGCTCGTTATCGGTAATGAGGTTGTTGCAGCAGCCCACAACATGCGTGAGACATGGCAAGACCCTGCAGCCCATGCGGAGATGCTCGTCGTACGTGAGACATCGGCGAAACTCGGCACGTGGCGGCTTTCGGATGCGACCCTGTATGTGACCCTTGAGCCCTGCCTTATGTGCGCAGGCGCCTTGGTGCTGGCGAGGGTGAGCAGGCTGGTGTACGGTTGCCGGGATCCCAAGGCGGGGGTGCTCGGTTCCGTATACGATGTCGTTCGGGACGGCAGGTTGAATCATACCTACCGCATAACGCCTGGCATTCTGGAGGCCGAATGCCGCGACGTGCTCCAGAGGTTTTTCGAGAAGCTGAGAAACAAGTCTCAAGAACCCGACGTGTTGGGAGTCTAACGGGCCAGGTACTCAAAATTCCCGAGGCTCCTGAGACTCAACAGACTTATAAAAACACGGAGAGGTGGCCGAGTTGGCTGAAGGCGGCAGTCTCGAAAACTGTTGTGGGGGTAACTCCACCCCGGGTTCGAATCCCGGCCTCTCCGCCATGATTGAAAAAGAAGTTCAGGGTTCGGAGCATGACAAAAACCGCATCTCCGAACGAAGAATGAAGAATTAATGAACAGTAGTTATCCGGAGAGGTGGCCGAGCGGCTGAAGGCGCACGCTTGGAAAGCGTGTTTAGGGAAACCTAACGTGGGTTCGAACCCCACCCTCTCCGCCATTCATACAAAAAAGTTCAGAGTTCGAGTTCAGAGTTCGGAGTTAAGCAAAAAGACGGTCAGGGCCTTTTACTCTGGACTCCGCGCTCAGAACACCGAATTGAAATATTCGCGCTCATGAGCCCGGGTCCTGCGCAACCACGGTCCCGTGAACCCCGTCAGGTCCGGAAGGAAGCAGCGGTAAGCGGGTTCCGGGTGTGCCGCAGGGGTGCCCGGGTTTATGAGCTTTTTATTTTTTGAACTCGGGATTTCAGCCCGAATTAGCATGTATTTTCACGAACAAAACAAGACAGGACCTTGAGTTTTTTCCTTCTGGTGCATTCGTAAAAAGTCAAAATCCACCACGGAGGCGCAGAGACGCGGAGAGAAAAAATCTTACGAATTAAAAATTTCCTCCGTACCCTCCGACGCTGTGGTTGAATCCGGCTTTTTTCGACTTCATCATTCGTGTTAAATCGTGAAATGCGTGGCCAAATGAGGTATTGGCTTTTCTGGATTGTGGTGAGGGTTCTATGAATTACCAGGTCTTGGCAAGAAAATGGAGACCTCAGGTTTTCGAAGATGTCGTCGGCCAGGGGCACATTACGCGAACGCTCCAGAATGCGATTGTGTCGGGGAGGCTTGCCCATGCCTTCCTGTTCTCCGGCCCGCGTGGTGTTGGAAAGACTACGACAGCGCGCATTCTCGCGAAAGCGCTGAACTGCGAGCAGGGGCCGACACCGGTACCGTGCGGCAAGTGCGATTCCTGCCTCGAGACGGCGGCCGGCACTTCCATCGATGTCATTGAGATCGACGGCGCCTCGAACCGCGGCATTGAACACATCCGCGAGCTGCGCGAGACCGTCAAATATGCGCCCGTAGGCGGCAAGCACAAGGTCTACGTGATCGATGAAGTTCATATGCTCACGAACGAGGCGTTTAACGCCCTGCTCAAGACCCTCGAAGAGCCGCCGCCCCATGTGATTTTCATCTTTGCCACGACGGAGCCGCAGAAGATCCCCGCCACGATCCACTCCCGCTGTCAGCGCTACGGCTTCAAGCGCGTTGCGCTTCATGACATCATCAATAGACTCCGCACGATCGCCGACGCCGAAAGCATCAAAATAACGGATAGGGGTCTCGCCATGCTTGCGCGGGCCGCAGAAGGCAGCATGCGCGACTCGCAGAGCCTCCTGGATCAAGCCGTATCGTACAGCGGCATGGAAATCAAGGATGACGACATTCAGGCAACCCTCGGCTCCGTAATCCAGGAGAGGCTTTTGCAATTCACAGCTGGCCTGCTTGCCAGGGATGCAGCCGGCCTGCTTACGCAGATTGATAGCTTGCTGGAGCAGGGGCAGGACATGCGCCAGTTCCTGGCCAGCGTCGTGGAGCATCTGCGGAACCTCATGATTGTGAAAATCGCAGTTGATCCCGGTCAGATCATCGAGCTTCCCGCATCCGACATCGAGGCCATCAAACAGCAGGCCGCGGGAGCGAATCCAGACCAATTGCTCATGCTCTTCGACAGCCTTTCCAAGACGCTCGACGACATGCGCTGGTCGCCGCACCAACGGTTTACTCTTGAGGTCGGACTTATCAAAGCCTGCCGCCTTGTGCCGCTTCAGCCCCTTGCCGATGTGCTGGGCCGCATGAAAGAACTCGAGGCGCGGCTTGCGTCCGGCAAGATGTCGATGGCTTCTGCCAATGTCGCGACTCATGCAACACAGCGAGTAAGTGAAGGACCTACAGCCTATGCCACGGCAGAACGTGCAACAGCAGCCGCTGCCTCCCGGCCCGCCGCAGGAGTGCACGATGATCGTTGGAGCAGAATCGTGGCGGTGCTGAAATCAAAAAAGCCGGGCCTCGCCTCTGCGCTAAGCCACAGTAAAATCATCGAACAGACGGATACGGATCTCGTGATCGGAGTTCAGGGCGCTAGTTTTCAGGTAAAAAGAGCAGAAGAACCAGAGAGCCGCGGCCTTATCGAGCAGGTTGCAGGAGAGGTATTGGGCAAAAAGGTCCACGTGAAGGTCCGAGCCATCGAAGCAACTACGAAAGCCGAAACAAAAGTGAAAAGCTCCAAGAAAAACAAGCCTAAAGAACAGGACCCCGCCATTCAGGATGTGCTCCGGGTGTTCCCGCAGGGAGAAATCATCGAGCACGATCCCCCATCGGAGTAGAAGGCGTCGCGGTTTCAGTATGTGCTATTAGCCATTTATTTTTTTTATATATTCATAAACCCGGTATTTTTTCTTGCAAAACCCCGAAAATTCTTTTAATATACTCTCCCTTACCTGTTTTTTTAAATTCATTGCCCAGGATTTCCGATGTCGAAAAATATTATCAGTAATCTCATGAAGCAGGCCCAGCAGATGCAGGAGCGGGTGAAAAAGCTCCAGGAAGAGGCTGGGGGAAAAACCGTTGAAGCCTCTTCCGGCGGCGGCATGGTAACGGTTGTCGCCAACGGCAGGCAGGAAATCCTTTCGATCAGGATCGATCGTTCGGTGGTTGACCCCTCCGACATTGAAATGCTTCAAGACCTGGTCACTGCCGCAGTGAACGAGGCGCTCAGAAAATCTCAGGACCTGATGAAAGAGGAAATGGCCAAGCTTACATCAGGCATGGGGCTCCCTCCGGGGATGTTTTAGCGCGGGGTGGTGCATGGAGCGCGACGGTAAGGATAGGACGGCGGTGAAGGAACAATCGTCTCGGACTACCTCGCAGACACGAAAGAGGGGGAAGACCGGGGCGCGAGTGGCTGAAATTTCCGGCAAGACCCTCGGCAGGATGATCGAGGCTTTCACGAAGCTGCCCGGCATCGGCAGAAAGAGCGCCGAGCGGCTTGCCTTTGCCGTGCTCGGCATGCCGCGGGAAGAAGCCGCGGGAATCGCACAGGCCATCCTGGACCTCAAGAACAACAGCCGGTACTGTTCCGTTTGCAATAACATCACCGAGGAAGAAATGTGCGGCATCTGCCGCGATGAAAGACGGGACGGCTCCAGGATCTGCGTAGTGGAAGAGCCGAGTAACATCCTAATCCTCGAAAAGACCGGCATCTTCCGGGGACGCTACCATGCGCTGCTGGGCGCCATCTCACCCCTTGACGGCATCGGACCCGGGGACCTGAAGATTGACGGTCTCATGGAACGACTCAGGTCAGGCGTGGTTAGGGAAGTCATTATCGCAACGAACCCGACGGTGAAGGGCGAAACAACAGCCCTCTATCTTTCGAGACTGATCAAACCCCTCGGTATCAGCGTCAGCCGCATCGCATACGGCCTGCCCGTGGGCGGCGACATCGAGTACGCCGACGAGAATACGGTGCAGCGGGCGCTTGAAGGCCGAAGGGAAATGTAGGTTTGAAGACGAATCTCAAATAACAAGCATCAAATTACAAATAATTTCTAATCACCAAAGATCAAACTACAGACGGTGTGGAATTTATTTGGGATTTGTAATTTGGATGTTGGGATTTTACTTTTGGAGGTTCTTATGGCAGAAATGATCGAGATACGGTGGCACGGGAGAGGCGGACAGGGGACCGTCACCGCGGCCAAGGTGCTTGCCGATGCGTGTCTCTCCGGAGGCCGCCAGGTGCAGGCGTTCCCGGAGTACGGCCCCGAGCGCGCTGGCGCGCCGCTTCGCGCCTACAACCGCATCAGTGAGAAAGCGCTGCGGATGCACTGCCCAGTGCTGAACCCCGGTGTCGTGGCCGTGGTGGACGCTTCGCTCCTCGACGCGATCAATGTTGCCGAGGGAGCAAAAGATGATGCCGTCTTCGTCATCAACACGGCCAAGGACCCCAAGGAGATCCGGACGAAGCTCAAGGCAAAGCCTTCTCAGAAGGTCTTCACTGTCGATGCGACGAAGATCGCGATCGAGACCATTGGAAGGCCCATGCCGAACGCGTCAATGCTCGGCGCGGTAAACAAAGCAACGGCTATCGTGTCCATGGACGTGCTGCTCGAAGACGTAAAAGGCAGCTTCGGCAAGAAGTTCGCGCAGAAGATCATCGACGGGAATCTCGCTGCGGTGAAGCGCGGGTACGAGGAGGTAAAGCAGGGATGAAACAGATGAACTGGAAAGAGCTGCCCCACGCGGGCACGGTCCTGAAGGCGGGCAATGCGAACGAATACAAGACCGGCTCGTGGCGATCTTTCAAGCCGCGCTGGGTCGAGGAGAACTGCATCCAGTGTCTGTTCTGCTGGATCTACTGTCCCGATTCCGCGGTCAAAGTGAAAGATGAAAAGATGACCGGCTTCGACTACGACCACTGCAAGGGCTGCGGCGTCTGCGCCATGGAATGCCCCGGAAAGAAGGGTAACAAGGCCATCGTCATGGAAGAGGAGGGCAAATAACATGGCAGTAACAACGACAAAGACCGTGGCGGTCACCGGCAACCAAGCTGTTGCCGAGGCGTTCCGCCAGTTAAACCCCGATGTGATGCCTGCTTATCCCATCACGCCTTCGACGGGCATCATGGAATCGTTCACCAAGTTTGTGTCAGACGGCAAGGTGGACACCGAGACGATCCTTGTGGAGAGTGAACACAGCGCCATGAGCGCCTGCATCGGCGCTGCCGCTGCCGGCGGACGCGTGGCAACCGCCACCTCAGCACAGGGGCTAGCTCTCATGTGGGAAATGCTCCATATCGCCTCGGGCTACCGCTTGCCGATCCTGATGGCACTCGTGAACCGGGCGCTGTCGGCCCCGCTCAATATCCATGGCGACCACTCCGACGGCATGGGCATGCGGGACTGCGGCTGGATCCAGCTTTTCTGCGAGAACGCCCAGGAAGCCTATGACAATACCATCATGGCCTACCGCATTGCTGAACACAAGGACGTGCGGCTGCCGATCGCGGTCAACATGGACGGGTTCATCATCAGCCACTCCATCGAGAGCATGCAGTACGTGACCGATGAGGACGTGAAGAAGTTCGTCGGCGAGTATATTGCCATCGATCCGTTGCTCGACATTGACAACCCGAAAAGCATCGGCGCCCTAGTGCTTCCTGATTACTATATGGAACACAAACGTGCCCAGCACCAGGCAATGCTGAACGTGAAAAAGGTCGTGCGGGACGTATCCGCGGAGTTCGCGAAGATGACTGGCAGGAAGTACGACCTGTTCGAGACCTATCGGCTTGAAGATGCCGAGGTTGCGATCGTTGCGCTTAACTCCGCAGCGGGAACGATCAAGGACGAGATCGATCGCTACCGTGAAAAAGGCGTGAAGGCCGGACTCCTGAAGCCGCGGATGTTCCGACCCTTCCCCTATGAAGAAATAGGCGCAGCGCTTAAGAACGCCAAGGCCATCTGTGTTATGGACCGCGCGGACTCCTACGGCGGCTACGGGCCGCTCTTTATGGAGATCGCCTCAGCTGTGCAGCCCCATCGCGGGCCTGTGCTTTTCAACAAGATCTACGGACTCGGCGGCAGAGACCTGATGCCGCTTGACGTTGACCAGGTGATCGACGAGACCATCGAGGTCGCCAAGACGGGCACGGTGAGGCTTATCAAGGAATATATCACCGTGAGAGACTAAAAATCAGTTAGCCACGAATTTTCACGAATGAAAGCCGAATCGTGGTGAATGAGGAGAATATCATGAGCACGACCCAGGAAAAACCCTTGACCCTGAAATCGCTGACGCACAAAAAGGACTTCATCACCGGCGGCCATAGGATGTGCTCTGGCTGCGGCGCGCCGACCATCGTGCACCAGGTGCTCCTGGCGATCGATGAGCCGGTGGTGATCGCGAACGCTACGGGCTGCCTCGAAGTCTCGACCTGTCTGTTTCCCTACACGGCCTGGCAGGTGCCCTGGATGCACAGCGCCTTCGAGAACGCGGCGGCAACGGCTTCGGGCATCGAGACCATGTACCGGGCGCTCCGGAAAAAAGGGAAGATCAGCAAAACCATTAAGTTCATTGCCTTTGGCGGTGACGGCGGCACCTACGATATCGGCTTCCAAGCTCTCTCAGGCGCCATGGAGCGCGGCCATCAACTCCTCTATATCTGTTACGACAACGGCGCGTACATGAACACCGGCATCCAGCGCTCGAGCGCCACGCCGTTTTGCGCGGATACGACCACCCAACCCGTGGGTTCCAAGGTCGCGGGCAAGACGCAGCGCCGGAAAGATCTCACCCGCATCATGGCGGCGCACAACGTGGCCTACGCCGCGCAGGCTTCGCCCCATAACTGGAAGGACCTCATCACGAAGGTGAAGAAAGCCCTGGCAACGAACGGTCCCGCGTATATGGGCGTCATCTCGCCCTGCAACCGCGGGTGGAGAACCCAGACGAACGACTCCATACTGCTTTCACGGCTTGCCGTGGATACCTGCTTCTGGCCTCTCTATGAGGTGGAAGGCGGGAAATGGACCATCAACTACGACCCCAAGGACAAGAAGAAGCCGGTTGCCGAGTGGCTCAAACCACAGGGACGGTTCAAGCATCTCTTTGCCCCGGGCAACGAGGCGCTTCTTATGCAGTTCCAGAAGCAGGTGGACGAGGATTGGGAAAGCCTCAATAAGCTTCAGGAGATGTCCAAGCGCTAACCGCACAACAACACCAGTCAGGAACATTTTTATATTTATTATAGCCGGGGAGATACACCCCGGCTATTTTTCGTTCGCTCGCAGGCGCCAAAAAAAGCTTGAAATCTCACGGTTAGTATGGTTTAATAACCTATTCGCCCCTTTTGGAGGGCAGATCGGCTCATTTTGAATAGGAGATGCAGACATGCTGGGTTCCGACTTGGTGATGTATGAAGAAGAGTTTAAGCAGATAGACGCAGAACTCCAGCGCCTCCTTCAACAGGCGAACGCAAAGGTTGTTTTTCTCGTGGACAAGAACGGCCAGCTTATTGCGGCCACCGGTGAGACGGATAACCTGGATACCACATCGCTTGCATCGCTCACCGCAGGCAACATTGCCGCAACGGGCGGCATGGCCAAGCTCCTCGGCGAGAAGGAATTTTCCATTCTCTTCCATGAGGGCGCACGGGATAACATTCATATCTCCATCATCGGCCAGCGGGTGATCCTTGTCGTAATTTTCGACCAACGCTCATCGTTGGGCCTCGTGCGGCTCCGGGTAAAAAAGAGCGCCGAAATGCTCGGCAACATATTCAATCAACTCCTGCAGAAAGTGGAAACGGAAAAGGGTACGGGCAAAAGCAGCGATTCACCCTTTGCCGAGATAACCGACGAAGATATTGATAAGCTCTTCGGATAGCCCAGCCTCGAGTATTCCCCCACACGCGCAAGGAGAGGAATTACCGTCTCATGTCCTTTATCAATTATTCGTCTCGAGAAATCAACTGCAAGATCGTCTTCTACGGTCCGGGCCTTTGCGGCAAGACGACCAACCTACAGTGGATATACAAAAAAACCAACCCCGACAGCAAGGGCAAAATGATCTCGCTCGCAACTGAGACGGAGCGCACGCTGTTCTTCGACTTCCTGCCCCTCGCCCTCGGCGAGATTCGTGGTTTCAAGACCCGGTTTCATCTCTACACCGTGCCGGGCCAGGTGTTCTACGATGCGAGCCGCAAGCTCATCCTCAAGGGCGTCGACGGCGTGGTGTTCGTGGCCGACTCGCAAATCGAGCGTATGGAGGCCAACATCGAGAGCGTCGAAAACCTCCGCCTCAACCTCACTGAACAGGGGTATGACCTCGATAAGATTCCCTATGTTATCCAGTACAACAAACGGGATTTGCCGAATGTCGTGCCACTCGAGGAGATGAAAAAGGCGTTAAACCCCCGAAGTGTTCCCGATTACGAGGCGGTTGCCACGGACGGCATGGGCGTGTTCGATACACTCAAGGCAATTGCAAAGCTGGTGATCATGGAGCTGAAAAAGGGTCAGGAACGATAACAGCAGCAGCGCAAATCCGCAAAATAACTCATTGACACATCAGGCAATATATGGTATTTATACCAGCCTGATTCAATACGCAATCATACCGATTATTCCCCGGTAGCTCAGTCGGTAGAGCAGGTGGCTGTTAACCACCCTGTCGCTGGTTCGAGTCCGGCCCGGGGAGCCAAACTTAAAAGGGTTGATTTGACATTTATCAGATCAACCCTTTTCCATTTTTTTGTGTCGACAGTCAAGTCTCTTTTGACCATTGTTTTTTGCTCAACGGAATGTCCTGGGGCTTTATGTCATACACCAGCGGCACTGACTATAATTACTGTCACGTCTTCCCATGCCCTCTGCGCGGACTTGCGTACTCATCACCAGCGTAATTTTCGCTTCTCTTTCTTCTTGCATAGTTGTCCCTGTAGCGTTCTTCCTCTCAAACCCGCCAATTCCTTCTGACCATTCGATAGGGCATGCGTCCATATCCGGGCGGCGCTGGCGGTAATAGGGGGATAAATTAATCAATACTGACGGTACATGTCCGACAGCGACAGAACCCCAAGGTCCGTTTCACCGTTTTTCTACTCACATAGTATTACGGAGAAAGGGATCTATTCTGCTGATACATGCGGCGGTGATATAGAGGTGATAGAGGTGATATAATTTTACAAGGAGAGTCCCGATAAACTTCAAGCGGGAGATGCTTCGTAATATGTGTACGAACCAATCGGTAGCAGATGTGGAAAGGCCGCCTTTCGCTCTCTTTATTGTGTGTGAAGGAGCATGAAGCGTGCCGGGGAGGAGAAATATGAAACGGACTTTTCGCAGTTTTCTAGCTGTGGGTTTGATCTTCACGTTTACGGCATGCGCAACCAGCTACGTGGCAAAGCCGCTGCCGTTTAAGATGCCGGGTGCATACCCGAATGCGCAGGAGATCGCCGGTGCCGTGATCGGAGCACGGGCGTACACAGACGCGAAGGAGGCCAGGGAGAATTTCGGTTTCGACATCATCGGCGCCGGTATGCTACCGGTCGAAATCGTGATCGACAACAAAGGCATGCATTCCCTTGAGATCAACGGGACACAGACCTTCCTCGAGGACAAGCAGAACAATCTCTGGCCTGTCCTTGATCGAAACCTGGCCTATGACCGCGCAACGAAATATGCTCAGACCAAGGAAACCTTTAGCGAAGCAGCCCATTCCGGCTTCCTGGGAGCAGCCGCCGGAGCGGCGATCGGTGCGGCAATCGGCGTTCTTAGCGGCACGAATGTGGGCAATGCGGCGGGCAAGGGAGCAGCCGTCGGCGCGGCCGGCGGAGCGGTGATAGGGGGGTCGCAGGCGTACACGCAGGGAGACGCGCGTCATGCCATTGTCGAGGACCTGCAGTCGAAAACCCTGCAGACAAAATCGATCGCGCCGAATATTCTTGCCTATGGATTCATTTTTTTCCCGGCAGAAGCGAAAACCGTCAAGACGCTGAGACTGCAGATCATAGAAAAAGATACGGGCAAGACTTTCGTGCTCACATTTAGCCTGTAAGCGTAGCGCTCAATCTAATTCCTTGACGCAGCATGGAAAAACAATAGGCAGTAATGAACACGAAAGGAGAAGAGTGAATCCATGATTGTGCGGGTTTGGCAATTGCGATGGTCAACCGAACTATATCAGAATCCTTATTCTCGTTTCGATAACTTCAATAGTTCATGCCCGATTCCAGAGGCGGTGTTGTAGTTAATGGGAGTGTCACCGCTGTAATTGTACCGAAGATACTCTGTTTTTTATTGTCGTGAAAGCCCGCGGAGAAGAAGAGAGTAGTTGACGGCCCCGCAAGGCCATTGTTGCCGAACCCCAGGGCATGGAGCCCCGCTATCGTGAGGGTCGTTCCCTGCGTGTCCGTCAAATATCCTGTAAACGCCCCCGATTCGACATCGAACGCTGCGATCCTTCCGCTTCCGTTGTTTCCGGCGAGCAAGGTGCTGCTGTACTCGCCGAACCCTATCGGCGGAGCAAGCGCAATGCCCCAGGGCGCGTCCATCCAGGGCCCGTGTTCGAATCGCATGATGAGCTTTCCTTCCGTATCGAATACATCAATGTAACCCATCCCCTCACCGGAAGCCGCATCCCTGCCCGCGGAAAGCGGCTCTGCGAACGTAACATAGATTTCGCCGTCGATGTTCTGAATGTTGTAGGGAGCAAAGCCGTCCGGAATAAGCGGGTCGGTAAAAGCACCCGCGTCCAGGAGAAGGGGGCTGAAGTCGGGTCCGAAGACATCGACGCGGCCCTGCCTGAAGTTCGCGACATAGAGAGCGTTGTCTTCATGGAAACGGGCAATGGCAGCGCCGGTATAGACTGCCGCGGGCGAGTTGTCCACCACGAGTACGGCGTAGTAGCGGTTGACGTTTTCGTTCCAGCCCGCGATGGTACCGTCCCTGGTCACGAAGATAAATCGGCTCGGCGCACCGGAAGCAAGCTCGAAGCTGTCGGTGCCATTAAATACGATGCCCGTTGGCGTTGAGTAATCATAGACGCCGCCTGGATTCACGGGAATAGTGACCACGAGAGGGGACAATCCCGGAAACGAAATTCCTTCTCCGGTGTACAGCGTTGCACGGCCCCTTCCCTCATTCACGACCCACCATGGCCCCTGTCGCGGACTTACGATGCCCCAAGGGTTTACAAGGCTCGAGTCTACATTCGGCGTCCACACATGGCCGTTCGAGACCTGGTCTGTCCGCGTATACAGCGTTTCCGCTCCAAGAACTTCTACAGCGGAAGGCCCATACCATATCAATCCGAATAAAACGAAGCCAGCCAGTATGAGCGCGCTTCCTCGATCTGTATTGGCGAACAGCCTTTTTTCAAACGATTTGCGCATGTTCATGACCCACTCTCGAATACTGCCCTACTTTAATGATACCTCTCCCTTCAGATCTGTTCAATAAAACATAAGTAAGATGGTTCCGCAATGACAGACCAGAGCGGACAATAGAGTCCCTACATAAAAAATTGTTTGCGGAGTTGTCAGCGTGATTCTGTTTGGTGAGATTTTTTAAGAAAAGCCGTGAGGAATCGCCGCTCCGGCAAAGGCCGCCGCCATGAAAAAGCTGGATGAAAAGCTTCCGGTCTTTTCCGCGAGGATCCCGGCGACCGAAGGCCCAGTGATCTGGCCAAGGCCGAAGATGAAGGTGATGAAGCCGAAGGCTGCAAGCGCTTTGTCGACGCCCACGTATTCGCTCACAGCCGCAACCATGATTGACGGGATGGACCAGGCAACGATGCCGTAAAAGCCGATCGAAAGATACAAAAAAACAGGCGGCAGGTTTGCGGCCGCCAGAAGATATGCGAACGATTGAAGAGAAAACACGATCATAAGGCCTGCCTTCCTCCCGAGCGGTCCGAAAGCGTGCCGAAGATCGGGCCGGAGAAGAGGCTCAAGAGTCCCACCCAGGACCAGAAGTTGCCGGCAATAGCCTCCGAAAAGCCCGGCTCCTTGACGATGACGATCAGGCGTCGGGAGCCGATCCTGCGGGCGATCTGGCCGCAGAAGAGCACGGCGATCAGGTAGCCAACGAAGTTTCCGGTGCTGATGAACCTGATCTGCGAGTACGAGAGTTTGAGCGTCGATGCCATGGACGGAAGCAGCATGCCCCGGGGCAAAGCGGCCGAAGCCCAGACAGGCAACGATCGAGAGGGTGCCTGTCGCGACGATGATCCAGGCGTAGTGAGGGGAGGCGGGAGGGCCCGGCTTCAGACATGATACAATCCTGCACCGTTGGCTATGAATTTAAATTCCATAACGCTACTTTACGATTTCCCCGATGCTCTCCTTCTTCCTATACACCGTTCCCTGAAACAGGGCGATGGCGTTTCCAGCCTCGTCTTTTACATCGATAAGATAGGTCGCGAGTTTGGGGCTGATCGATGCCTCGCGTCCCTCGGCCATGAGCACGCCACTTTTTACTGCCTTGAAAAAGGAGATGCTTACATTGATGGCGACGGCAAGGGTGCCATGAGAGTTCGAGGCAGCGGAAAAAACTGCGTCTGCAAGCGAGAAGATCGCCCCGCCGTGCAGCATTCCTGCGCTGTTCAGGTGATGGCTCTTGAGCTCCATCCGGGCCTTTGCTCGACCAGGGGAATATTCGAGCATCTCGATGCCGAGATGCCTTGCAAAGTTGTCCCTGTCCACGAATTTTTTCAGGTCGTCCATGAATAGTCCTTTCTAGGCAATTAGATAAAAATCAGAATCTGTCGCTTTGCATGGCAAGCGGGATTCAAAGAGCGCCGTCATTATAGCAAAAAAACGTCGGACAGCACAATACGGAAACGATTTTGTGTTTACAAAACTGAACGCCGTGGTTATAATAATAAACGTTTCTTAACAAAAATCGCCCGTTT
>JBLMWN010000235.1:0-15836 GCA_050257255.1 Betaproteobacteria bacterium
TCCTTAAACCGGCGGGTTGATGATCGAATCACTGTACTATGGAGAATGTATGAAAAAAGTATTGGTTTTGTTTCTCTTTTTTGCTCTTATCGCCCCTCTTTCCGCTTTAGCGGAGAAATCCCTCGGAGTGGAGGAGTTTACGTCCGTCGATCAACTGTCCGCCGAGATCGTGTCGTACTTTCCCAAGATCCAGGGCGAGGTAAAGACCGTTCAGGGAGACCGCCTCACGATCGGACTGGGAACGAAAAACGGTCTCGTTGCCGGCGTGACACTCACACTCTGGCGGGATGGCACGGAGATTCACCATCCCGTGACCGGCGCAGTGATCGGTCGTACCGAGGATGAGGTCGGCAGCGCTGAAATTGCCAGTCTCACCGAGACAACGTGTACGGCCGTGGTTCTGAAAAAGCTGAAAAATCCGCAACCCGGCGACAAGGCGAGGATCACGCCGAAAAAGATCAATCTTGCGCTCGTCCCGGTGCGGGCTGATCGGCCGGAAATTATTAAGGGACTTACGGAAGGGCTGAACGAAACCGGCAGGTTCTCGATGCTCGATAGCGATAAAGTGGCAGCATTCCTTAAAGACAGGAAACAACTCGACAACTCGCTGGTCCAGGAGATGAGCAAGGTGTATAATCTGGACGTCATCGTGGCGGTCGGGATTTATCCTTCCGAGGGAAGCAAGCTCCTAATAACGGCCCGACTCTTCTATGCCGACGCCAGGCCGCTCGACACGATTGTTGCGATGCTTGACCTGAAGTCGAAAAAGGAGGTTTTCGGCGAAGTTAAACCATTCTTTGCTCCGGTGAAAGAAGGACAAAGCAGCATTCCCAAACTGCCCTTTGATGCACAGTTCCTCGCGACCGCCGACTTAGAAGGGAACGGTACGCTGCAGTATATCTTTTCCGACGGGATGAAGCTTCATGTTTACCAGCAGAGCCCGTCAGGCTGGCGTGAAGAATGGGCGGAAACGGTGTCCGACGGCGCCAGGGAAATACAGCATATCAACCTCGATGTTGCGGACATCAACGCGAACGGCAGGCCGGAGCTTTTCGTAACGGCCATGCAGAAGGGGAACGTTTTTTCCTACGTCGTGGAATTCCGGGACGGCCTCTATCAACGTATTGCCGACGTTCCCGGTTTTCTCAGGGTCATCGACTATCCGGGCAAGGGCACGATCCTGATCGGTCAGGATTATGATCCCAAATCGTTCTATGCGGGTCGACCCAAGCAATATGTATGGTCAAACGGTCGGTATATCGCAGGTTCGGAATTATCTCTTCCCAAGGGTGTCAAAATTTACGGGTTCACCTATGCCGCCGTAGGAGAATCCAATCTGCTGCTCATTTCGCTGGACAACCAGAATCGTCTGCTCGTGTATTCCGGCGACACGCCGGTCTGGAAGAGTGAAGAGGCTTATCCCTCCGTCGGCATGTCGCTGCATAAACCGGCAACGTCATCGGCAGCAGTCATTTCTCAGTCAGTGGCTGAGGCGGAAAAGGGCGAGAAAGTCCGCGTAACAGGGCGGGTTCTGGTGCTGGACATAAATGGAGACGGCAGGGACGAAATCATCCTTCCGAAGAACGGCGGCGAAACATTTTTTGGCGGCTACACGCAGGCCGAGTTTGTGGGCCTGGGATGGACAGGGGCAAGGCTTGAACAACGCTGGAGCATCAAGGACATCCCCGGCGCGGTGGTCGACTTCCGGATACTCCGGCAGGAAGGCCAGGGAGCGCAGATCCTGGCGATCGTGAAATCTCCGGGGGGGCTGCTCGCCAGCGATCATGTTCAGGTGATGAGTTATACGGCAAAGTAGATTTTGTGAGGATAACAAATCGTTAACAGCTAGATGGCGGTTTTCTCAAACGCAGTAGCCTAGAGCGGGGTGAAAATATCCGGTTCGATCCTGACGGCAAGTGTAACGATGAACAACAAAAACGAAAGAAAATGACAAAAAAAAATTCTCAGAACGAAGATTTGTATCAGAAGCTGGATGCGGCTCACCTCCCGCGCCATGTCGCTATCATCATGGATGGCAACGGCAGGTGGGCCCTGCGCAGGGGCCTTCCCAGGATTGCGGGGCACAAGCGGGGTGTTGAGACGGTGCGCCGCATAACCGAGGAGTGTCGTAGACTCGGAATCGGCGTCCTGACCCTTTATGCTTTTTCCGACGAGAACTGGGGGAGACCCAGGGATGAAGTGGGCTTTCTCATGGACATGCTGGGGACATTCCTGAAGTCCGAGATCGCGGCGATGAAAGCGAATGGGATCAGGTTCCGGACGATCGGCAGGATAGAACGGCTGCCGGCAACGGTGCAGTCATGGATAGAAAAGGCGGTGACTGAAACCGCGGGCAACACACGTATGATCCTTAACCTTGCCTTGTCCTACGGCGGACGGGGTGAAATACTGGAAGCGATCAGGCGAATGCGCGCCGCGGGAATTGCGGCGGAGCAGATGACCGACGAAGTTTTTTCATCGTACCTTGATACCGCGGGCCTTCCCGACCCGGACTTGATCATCCGAACGAGCGGCGAGAAACGGATCAGCAACTTTCTCCTGTGGCAGGCGGCGTACACCGAACTCTATTTCACCGGGACCTTGTGGCCTGACTTTGCCGAAAAAGACCTTCTGGACGCGCTCATTGACTATCAGGGACGACAGCGCAGGTTCGGACTGACGCAGGAGCAGCTCGTGCGGAAATAGCAGTTTTGGAGGATACCTCTGTTCCGCATCAATGATGATGTGTCCAACGCATCAACGGGATAACAACATAATGCTCAAACACCATAAAGATCGCTGAGAAATCACTTCCTGGTATCCACAGTGTTCCCGAGCCTCGGTGATGCTTTTTTGCGCAGGTCCAAGAGAACGGATGGAGGTAATGCATGCTCTATAAGAGAGTGATCTCGGGCCTTCTCTTCCTCCCCATATTTTATCTTATCAGCTGGGAGTTACCGCCCGTCTATTTCACGGCGCTGGTGCTGGCAGCAGTCGTCGTGGGGCAGTACGAGTTTTACCGAATGGCGCGCGTCTGCGGCATGAACCCGAACGCCGTACTCGGGAGCGTGATCGGGGCGCTTGTTGTCCTGGAAGCCTATCATCCCCTGTACTTGGGAGCGGGAACGTTTTCTATCGCCGCATGTCTTATTCTGATAATGATCGTCCGGCTGTTTTCGCCGCGTCGAGTAGAGGGGGCGATCGAGGATATTGCGTCAACGTTCATGGGCATATTCTACGTGGCTATGCTGTTCGGCTTTCAGGTTGCCATTCGTACAGGAATTGACGGTAGGCAGTGGTTGGTGTTTCTGTATTTCATCATCTGGGCGTCGGACATCGGAGCCTACTCCGTCGGCATACCATTCGGCAAGCACCGGCTGTATGAGAAGATAAGTCCCAAGAAAAGCATCGAAGGTTTTGCCGGCGCGTTGGTTGCGTCTGCGGGCATGGCGATCTTGTGCAGGGCCTGGTTCATGCCGCCGATGAGCACGGGAGAGGCCGTCGGTATCGCCCTTCTGCTTGCGGTCATCGGCACAGTCGGCGACCTCGTCGAATCGCTGTTTAAGCGTTCAGCCGGGGTCAAGGATTCGGGAAGCATCATTCCCGGCCATGGAGGCATCCTCGACCGGATGGACAGCATGCTGTTCGCTGCGCCGGTGCTGTATTACTATCTCAGGATGAGATAGGTTCGTGATGCGGAATGCGGAGTGTCAGAACGTGAGAAGAGTTTCCATACTTGGATCCACCGGATCAATCGGTCAGTCGACGCTCTCGGTCGTCGAAAAGTTTTCCGACCGATTCAGCGTTGCCGCGCTTGCCGCGGGAAACAACGTTGATCTCCTTGAGAAACAGGTTCGCCGGTTCAAGCCCGCCCTCGTCTCCGTATCCGGCGAAGCAACAGCCGAGAACCTGAAAAAACGCTGCCACGATCTAAAGGTCCGTATCTTCTCCGGCGTTGAGGGCATGATCAGGGTTGCTGCTGCTGAAGAGGCGGACATCACGGTCTCGGCGATCGTGGGGACCGCCGGGCTCGTGCCGACCGTGGCGGCGATTCGCGCAGGCAAGACCATTGCGCTGGCGAACAAGGAAGTACTCGTGACCGCCGGGGAACTCGTCATGAACGAGTGCCGCACCCGGAAAGTCACCATGCTTCCCGTGGACAGCGAGCACAGCGCCATATTCCAATGCCTCCTTGCCGGGGAAAACCGGGATGTCAGAAAGCTCATACTGACCGCTTCGGGCGGACCGTTCCGCACTTGCTCGAAAAAAGACCTCGCGCATGTCACCACGGCACAAGCGCTCAAGCATCCGAATTGGAGCATGGGGAAAAAGATCACGATCGATTCGGCAACGCTCATGAATAAGGGGCTCGAGGTGATCGAAGCCCGGTGGCTTTTCGGGCTTCGACCGGATAAGATTCACGTGCTTGTCCATCCCCAAAGCATCGTTCATTCCATGGTGGAATACCAGGACGGTGCAGTCGTTGCTCAGCTCGGCATGCCCGATATGAAGGGGCCGATTGCATATGCACTCTCCTATCCCGACCGGCTTGAAGGCGTATCACCGGCGCTTGACCTTGCACGGGTGGGGGCGTTGACGTTTGAGGAAGCGGACCATTCTCGCTTTCCATGTTTGAGCTATGCCTACGATGCGCTCACGGCCGGCGGCAGCATGCCCGCGGTGCTTTCTGCCGCGAACGAAGTGGCGGTCAAGTACTTCCTCGACGAGAAGATCGGGTACGGCGATATTGCACGCGTGATCAAGTCAACGATGGATGCTCATATTCCGTCTGACATCAAGACGGTCGAAGATGTTCTCAAAGCGGACCGCTGGGCGCGTCAGGAAGCGGAGAGAAACATAAAGAACAGCATGTAACCACGGATGAACACGGATGGACGCGGATAAAAATCGAACCGAGGTTCAAAGCCACTTCATGGTTCCGAGCGTTACCGCGTAATCCGTGGTTAAAAAGTTTTTAAGGAGAGACAATGACTTTACTCTATTTTCTCATCGTAATCGGTATTCTCGTGTTTGTGCACGAGTTTGGTCATTTTATCATGGCAAAGCGCGCCGGCGTGAGGGTCGAGAAGTTCTCGCTCGGCATGGGGCCCAAGCTCGTGGGATACAAGAAGGGAGATACGGAATACGTCATTTCCTGGCTGCCGCTCGGCGGGTACGTGAAGATGGCGGGAGAGAACCCGGATGAAGAACCGACCGGTGCGGCGGACGAATTCCAGTCCAAGACCGTGTGGCAGCGTGCGACGATCGCTGTCACAGGCCCTCTTACGAACATCGTGCTTGCCTTCATTATTATGCCCCTGGTCTTCATGGTTGGGACGTACACACTGGGGCCAGCAAAGGTTGGATTGGTGGAAAAAGGTTCTCCTGCTGAACATTCGGGGTTCATGGTTGGTGATGTTATCGAGGAGATTAATGGAAGAAACATTGTGGACTGGGAAAAAGCCGAAATGTTGATTGCCGTCAATCCTGATACGAATATACAAGTTACGATCGATCGGAGCGGCGAGAAAAAAACACTCACCCTTCGCCCGGCACTGGATGCCGAAAAAAACATCGGGATCTCCGGGCTTGCCCCGGATTTTCCTGTCGAAGTCGGAAGGCTGAGGCCAGGATATCCCGCGGAAAAGTCAGGAATTAAAGTGAACGATAAAATTATCGCGGTGGACGACAAAACGGTATACTACTGGAACCAGTTCTCCACCGCAGTGAAAAAGAGTGAAGGCAAAAAGCTCCTGCTCACGATAGAGCGTGAAGGAAAGCGCATGCCGATATCGGTAATACCGATTGAAGACAATGGAAAATACGTCATCGGCGTTGAACCGATTATACCGATGGTGTTCAAACAGTATAGCTTTATTGATTCTCTGCGGTTGGGGTTCGATAAGACTATCGAGTTCATCGACGTTACCTTCATTACGCTTAGAAAACTGTTGACCTTCGGTCTTTCGATCAAGACCCTCGGCGGCCCGGTGATGATCGCGCAGATGTCAGGTCGGGCGGCGGCCGCGGGGCTGTCGGCGTTCTTATCGCTGCTTGCCATGATCAGCATCTCGCTTGGCATCCTGAACCTGCTCCCCATTCCCGTGCTGGACGGCGGACTGATCCTCTTTCTCATTATCGAGGCGATCCGCAAGAAACCCGTGAGCAGGAAGGTGATGGAAGTGTCCCAGAGCATCGGTGCGGCTATCCTGATCACCCTCATCGCGGTGGTATCGTATAACGATATCATAAGGATGTTTTTCAGCAAATAAAGACCAAGCGCCAATCACCAAATGTCAAATGAACTCTAACGACCAAGCATCAAAATACCAATGTATTGGAGCTTCAAATTTGGACCGTATTCGGGATTTGGCCTTTGAGATTTGGAATCTCGATTGATATGAACACCACTATTCTTCGAAAGAAGACCAAACAAGTCACTCTCGGCTCCGTGAAGGTCGGCGGCGGCGCACCGGTGGCGGTCCAGTCCATGTGCACTACGGACACGCGGGACGCCAAAGCAACCCTTGCTCAGATCGGCCGGCTCGAACAGGCCGGGTGTGAGATAGTGCGGCTTGCCGTGCCGGATGAAATAGCTGCGAAGTCGCTCGGGAACATCAGGAAAGGCACTGCCATGCCTCTGATCGCCGATATCCATTTTGACTATCGTCTCGCACTCGAGGCGGTGAAACAGGGAGTGGATGGTCTGCGCATTAACCCCGGCAATATCGGCGGAAAGGACAACGTTTCCGAAGTGGTCCGGGCGTGCAGGGACCGCGGCATTCCCATCCGCATCGGCGTGAACGCCGGCTCCCTCGAAAAGTATTTGCTCGAAAAATATCGACATCCCACGCCCGAGGCGATTGTCGAGAGCGCCGTCGGACACATACGCATTCTCGAAGATCTCAATTACACGAACATAAAGGTCTCTCTCAAAGCTTCGGATGTGATGACGACTGTCGCGGCGTATCGTCTCTTTTCGCAAAAGTCCGATTATCCACTGCACATCGGCATTTCCGAGGCGGGGACGATAGTATCAGGCACGGTCAAGTCAAGCGTCGGACTCGGTATTCTGATTTCCGAAGGCATCGGTGACACGATGCGGGTTTCGTTAACCGCAGACCCGGTCGAAGAAATTCGAGTTGCCTACGAAATTCTCAAATCGCTCAAGATCAGGCAGCGCGGGGTGAACATCATCTCCTGCCCCACCTGTGGCAGGACGGAAATCGACATTATCGGCCTTGCCCAAGAGGTCGAGAAGCGGCTTGCCCATATCAAGGAGCCGATCACGGTCGCGGTCATGGGTTGCGTCGTGAACGGTCCCGGCGAGGCGCGCGAGGCGGACGTGGGCATCGCCGGCGGCAAGGGGGTCGGCCTTCTCTTCAAGCGCGGCGAGATTTTGAAGAAGTTTCCGGAAAAAGAACTTGCCGACGTGCTGGTGATGGAAGTGGAAGAAATAGTGAAAAATAGTAAATAGCATATAGAATGTAGTAGGCAGTAGACAGGGTGAGGCGCGGATCAGTCCCTCCCTTCAGGCTGCCTTCCACCTATTGTCTGCTGTTCTCTGGAGGTTTCATGCGCTATTCTCGTTTGTTCATCCCAACCTTGAAGGAAGCGCCGGCAGAGGCCGAGGCGGTGTCGCACAAGCTCATGGTGAGGGCAGGATTCGTGCGCCAGCTTGCTGCCGGGCTCTACAGTTATCTCCCGCTCGGTCAGCGCGTGACTACGAAGATCAACCAGATCATCCGTGAAGAGATGAACGCAATCGGCGGACAGGAAGTGACCATGCCGGTGCTGAACCCTGCGGAAGTCTGGCAGCAGACCGGGAGGTGGGATGCCATTGGCGACGAGATGTTCCGACTCAAGGACCGGAGCGGCCGGGATATGTGTCTCGCTATGACACACGAGGAGACCATGACCTGGCTGGCGGCCCACGACATCCGTTCCTACCGGGAACTCCCGCAGATCTGGTACCAGCTCCAGACCAAACTTCGCGACGAGGCACGGCCCAAAAGCGGTATACTTCGTACGCGCGAGTTCACCATGAAAGACTCGTATAGTTTCGACAAGGATGAGGAGGGCTTGGACAAATCCTATCAACTCCATCTCGAAGCGTACAAGAAAATCTACTGCCGATGCGGCATCAAATTTTATGTGGTTCAGAGCGATACGGGCATGATGGGCGGCTCCATGGCACATGAGTTCATGGCGCCTTCTCCGGCCGGGGAAGACGAGGTCGCCCTGTGCGATGGCTGCGGGTACGCGGCAAACGTCGAGCTGGCTCTTTCAGTACCAGAGGCATCGAAATCCCCTGTTTGGAGCGTTGAAGAAGTGGCGACGCCGGAGAAGCGGACCATCGATGAGGTAACGCGGTTCCTGAAGGTTACTCCCGATCTGCTGATTAAATCCATTCTGGTAATAAGCGAAAAAGAGCCCGTGCTTGCCCTGGTGCGCGGTGACCAGATTCTGCACGAGAAAAAGCTTATGAAGCTCATCGGCCCTCACCGTCCTGCACAGAAGGACGAGGTGAAAGCGGTTCTCGGTGTACCCGCAGGGTTCATTGGCCCCATGGGCCACAAGATCCGGAAGATTGCAGACCCGGCGCTCAAGCAGGGCATGTATGTTGCCGGCGCGAATAAAGAAGGGTTCCACGCAAAAGGCGTGACTGCGGACAAACATTTTGCGGACGCGGAGTTTATCGATATTCATCTTGCCGGGGACGGCGATGCCTGCGTCCAATGCGGCAAACCGCTCCGGATCGAACGGGTCATAGAGGTGGGCAATATTTTCAAGCTCGGGACCAAGTACTCCGTGCCGCTAAAGGCAAACTATCTGGACGAGAATGGAAATGAGAAGCCCATCATCATGGGCAGCTATGGCATAGGCCCGGCGCGCATCGCGGCGGCGGCAATCGAGCAGGGGAACGATGAGAACGGCATCATCTGGCCCCTGTCCATTGCACCGTACCACGTTGTTGTCCTGCCCGTGAACGTCAAGGATGTGAAGTCCATGGACATTGCGGAAGATATGTACACGGCGCTGGAGGAAAAAGGATTTGAAGTCCTGCTCGATGATCGCGACGAGCGCGCCGGGATCAAGTTCAAGGACGCGGATCTCATTGGCATTCCCTGGCGCATCGTCATCGGTGAGAAGAACCTTAAGGAAGGCATGGTGGAGATCAAAGAGCGCAGGACAGGCACCGTGGATAAGGTGAAGTTCGAAAAGGCGGTGGAACAGATCGCGGAAAAGCTCGTGATGGAAGGGTAACGACTGCGAATTACGGAATAAACAACATAGCGGCTAATAATGGCATCGAAAGATCAAATCGATCGTTGTCGAGCACGCTGTCGCTGGGGACGACCGGACATTCGTCGGAGTACCGTCAAGATTGCCCCGCCGTGTTTCGTTGGTGTTGACCCATTACGCGTGTGGTTCCGGTCAAGGGTTCGCAGGAACGGCGGAAAACCGAATTCCCGTAGATTGAACAGGTAAAAGTGGTCAAGCCGCAAGAAAGAAACTCTGAACAAAAAAAACTTGAACTTCCCTGGTAAAACGCCTATAATTTTAACTTATGGAGGACTGTTCAGTGGAGGAGGTCGTTAAGCTTCAACTGACCACGCAGCAGATTGACGAAATCAAGAAGCAGATCGGTTTCGAGCTTCGCGAGATTTATCTCACGAAGCGCTCCTTGAACAAGCTCCGGGTCTTCCGGCTGCGTCTCAGCGAAGAGCAGCAGCAGGTACTGGAGGAACAACTCGGACAGAAAGTCAAGGAGCTTACTGTGACGCGCTCCGTTGCGACGAGGATCCTCTAAACGCATCCCCGTCCTCGTTTCGGCGTGTCGTCTTCAAATGTGTTCGGCAAGCCGATATCCTTTTCGTAACTTATTTCAATCATGGCATAACAACCCAAAAGGAGGAAAACGTTCGTGAAAAAAATTTTTGTACTTATCTTGGCCCTTGTAATTGCAGTCTCTATCGCTCTTGTTGGTTGTGAAAAAAAGCAACAGGCCCCGCAGCCTGCGGCGGAGCCTGCTATGACGCCGCCGGCTCCCGCACCTGCTCCGGCGCCAGCACCGGCTCCCGCACCGGCTCCAGAGCCTGCGAAGCCGGCAAAGAAGTAGTCTCCCCCTGTTATACATTCAGGTCTTGTGAGTATGGCCCCCCATTCTGCGGGGGCCTTTTATATTTAACCCGCATGAGCAGCGAAGTGGCCGTAACCACTCGTTTGCGTATATGACGTGTATAACGTGTATAATATGAAAGATCGGGATTGCCTGTCGGTAAAAAAAGAAACGAAGCCTGATGTCTCAAGATCGGTCCGTAGCTGAGTGCGGGCATGATGGTCCTTGTGCAATGTGTATTGAGTAAACTCGTAATCATTAAGATGTGCCGGTCACGAAACTCACAACTGATTATCTCTGCGATAACCTGATCAAGGCGGGAACCAATATCCGGGAAATCCTGCTGTTGAGTCAAGATACTTTTGATTTTTCTTTTCCCTTTTGTGTAGAATTTACGTATTGACTGACTAATTCGCAATCGACAGATGGAAAACTTCATCACTTTTATATCCGACAACTGGCTGCTCGTGGCTGCGGCGGTCGCGAGCGTCTTTCTCGCCGCTTTCTGCGCAGCTGCTGAGACGGCCATTGTCTTCTCGAACAAAGCACACCTGCGCCAGCTCTCCGAGGCAGGAAACGAGCGCGCTGAAGCCGTGCTCGACCTGGTGCGGACTCGGGATTACCTCCATGCGTCTCTTTTGCTGGTTGAAAATGTTTTGATCGTCCTATCGGCCGTGCTCGGAACGGTGATAGCCGTGCATGCTTTTGCTCAAGCTTCCGTTGCAGTGGTGATCGCGACGCTGGTCACGAGCGCTTTCGTGGTGTTTTTTGCCAAGCTGGTCCCGAAGGGGGTTGCCTGCAGGAATCCCGACGCTTTTTCGCTCGCTGTCGCGCCGCTGCTGAAAGGTGTAGTAAAACTCCTGTCGCCGGTTTCCCGCCTGCTGGCGAAAACAGCGGATATCATGGTCGGACCGGGACCGCAGGGCATGTCCTGCACGGCGGTGGTCACGGAAGAAGATATCAAGGCCATGATCAACCTCGGCGAGGAGCGGGGGTCGCTCAAAGAGGAGGAAAAGGAGCTGCTCCATAAAGTTTTCGAGTTCGGCGACACGGTGGCATCGGAGGCGATGCGGCCGCGGACGGAGATCATAAGCGTGCCTTCGAACGTAACGTTGCAGGAAGTCTTCGCCCTGGTGTCCGAGTTCGGCTATTCCCGGTACCCGGTCATCGAGGACACGGTGGACACAGTCATCGGAATCCTCTACATTAAAGATATTCTTGTTGCGATGGCGGCAGGCGAAGTGAAACGGGAAGACGGCATCCAGCTCTTCATCAGGCCGGCATATTTCATTCCCGAGAACAAGCGGGTAAGCGAACTTCTGTCCGAGATGCAGCGCGAGCGGTTTCAGCTCGCCATCGTTATCGACGAGTACGGCGGAACAGCGGGGCTTGTGACGCTCGAGGACCTTATCGAAGAGATCGTGGGCAGCATCCACGACGAGCTCGAGTCCGAGGAAAAGGACGTTCAGATCGTCGACGAAAAAAATTTCGTAGTCTCGGGCCAGTCTGCGCTCGATGAGGTGAACGAATTGCTCGATACGAATCTCCAGTCTACTGACTTCAACACCCTCGGGGGGTTTGTTTTCGGACTTTTCGGCAGGATGCCGAAGGTGGGAGAACAGCTGAAATACCGGAACCTTAAGCTCGAAGTCCTCGAGCTCGAAGGGAGAAAAATCAGCAAGGTCAGGATTACAAAGCCGTAAAGAGCATAGAGCAACGTGTACAGGGCAGAGAACAACAGGACGGCATAATACGCTTTGCCCGCTGCTCCCTGCGCTACGTGATTGAGGAGGTTATGGAGTGCGAAAGAAAGTAACGGTTGTTGGTGCGGGCCATGTGGGCGCGACGCTTGCGCAGCGGATCACCGAGCGGGACCATGTGGACGTGGTGTTGGTCGATGTCGTGGAGGGCGTGCCGCAGGGCAAGGCGCTGGACCTGCTGGAGGCCGGGCCGGTGCTGGGGTATGATACCTGCGTCACCGGGACGAACAACTATGACGACACAGCGGGGTCCCACATCATTGTGATCACCGCGGGCTTTGCCCGGAAGCCCGGCATGAGCCGGGACGATCTCCTAGCGGCGAACGGTGAGATCGTGAAGCACGTGGCCGCCGAGACGGCGAAACGCTCGCCGCATGCGGTGATGATCGTGGTGACAAACCCGATGGACGTGATGGCCTACGTGGCAATGAAGGCCAGCGGTTTTTCGCGGGAACGGGTGATCGGTATGGGAGGCGTGCTGGACTCATCGCGCTTCCGCGCCTTCATCGCCCTGGAGCTTGCCGTGTCGGTGGAGAACATCAATGCCTTCGTCATGGGCGGCCATGGGGACGCCATGGTGCCGCTGCCCCGGTATTCCTCGGTCGCCGGCATCCCGATCACCGAGCTGATGAGCGCGGAGCGGATCAACGCGCTCGTCGAGAGGACGCGGAACGGCGGGGCGGAGATCGTCTCGCTTCTGAAGACGGGCAGCGCTTACTATGCACCGTCAGTCGCGACGCTCGAGATGATGGAAACGATCCTGCTGGACAAGAAGAAGATCCTTCCCTGTTCGGTGCTGCTCGACGGCGAGTACGGGGTGAAGGGCGTGTTCGCGGGCGTGCCGGTTAAGCTCGGGGCGAAGGGCGTCGAACAGGTAGTGGAGATCAAATTGACGGCCGATGAACATGCGGCCTTCATGAAGTCTGTTGAGGCGGTGAAATCGGGATGCGCGAAATTCATGTAGACGAGATCAGGGACAATGTGGCGCAGATGTGTATCGACGCGGCCTACAACGTGAGCGACGACGTATTGACTGCTTTCGACCGCGCGCTCGAGACAGAGACCGCGCCCGCGGCAAAAGAGATCATCGAACTCTTGAAGGAAAATGCGCGCATCGCGCGGGATGAACATATTCCCGTATGCCAGGATACGGGCATCGCCATCTTCTTTGTCGAGATCGGGCAGGACCTCCGGATCAGAAACGGGTTCATCGTAGACGCGGTCAACGAGGGCGTGCGGAAGGGTTACAAGGAAGGGTATCTCCGTAAATCCGTTGTTGACCCGTTAACGCGGAAAAACACGGGGGATAACACGCCGGCCATCATTTATACCGAACTAGTGCCCGGCGACAAGCTCAAGATATCCTTTATGCCCAAGGGCGCGGGAAGCGAAAACATGAGTGTGATCCGGATGCTCCGCCCCACCGAGGGCATCGAAGGTGTCAAGAACTTCGTACGTGAGTGCGTTGAGAAAGCCGGCGCGAATCCCTGTCCTCCGGTGGTGGTCGGCGTCGGCATCGGCGGCGACTTCGAGAAGGCCGCGCTCCTCGCGAAGAAGGCCCTTCTCCGACCGGTGGGAAGCCCGAACGCCAGGCTGGAACTTGCATCGCTGGAGGAAATGCTGCTCAAGGCCGTGAACAAGACCGGCATCGGGCCCGAGGGCCTGGGCGGCAAGGTGACTGCCATGGCCGTGCACGTCGAAAGCTTTCCATGCCACATCGCGAGCCTGCCCGTGGCGGTGAATATCAATTGCCACGCGGCGAGACATAAGACGATCATTTTATAAAGTTGAGAGCATGGCGCGGAGAGCAACGAGCAAGCTCCGTAAGACGGAAGGCATGAAGCGCGTACCCCGTGCTCTATGCGTTATCAGGATAGAGGTGCATTATGACCGAACCCATTAAATTGGCCCCTCCTCTGATCGATGCAGACATTGAGAAACTTCGAGCCGGAGATCGCGTGGTCATCACCGGCGTCATCTTTACCGGCAGGGACATGGTGCATAAGTACATGGTCGAGGGGTACAAGAAGGGCGAGAAGCTGCCCTTCGATCTCAAAGGCCAAATTCTTTACTACACAGGACCGACTCCTGCACCGCCCGGAAAGCCTATCGGTTCCGCAGGACCGACTACGAGCTATCGCATGGACAAGTATACGCCGACCTTGCTGGAACTCGGTCTCAAAGGCATGATTGGCAAGGGGCCGCGCAGCCAGGAAGTGAAGGATGCGATCAAAAAACACAAAGCCGTCTATTTCGCGGCCATCGGCGGCGCGGGTGCCCTCATTTCGAAGACCATCAAAAAGGCCGAGGTGATCGCTTATCCGGAACTCGGGACCGAAGCGGTGATGCGGCTTGAGGTCAAGGAGTTCCCCGCCATCGTGGTAAATGACGTTCACGGCGGCGATCTTTACCGGATCGGTGTAGAGCAGTACCAGGAGACGGATGACGCGGAGGGCGGGACCTGCTGACGATTTGAAATAGGATATATACCCTCACCAGAAAAAATCGGTGCGGACTCTGCGCCTGCGAGAATATGGTTTGAAGGAGAGAGAGAACAATGACAATCAAGTCAAGGATCAGAACGGTGCCGAATTATCCCAAGAAGGGGATCATGTTCCGTGATATCACAACGCTGATTAAAGATCCTGTGGGATTTCGGCTGGTCATCGATACATTGGTGCAGCGGTATATCCAAAAGGGATATGAGTTCGATACGATCGTCGGTATAGAGTCGCGCGGATTCATCCTTGGCGCGGCGATGTCCTACGCGCTTGGCAAAGGCTTTATCCCGATCCGGAAGAAGGGCAAACTGCCGGCAGAGGTTGAATCACAGGAGTACGCGCTTGAATACGGCACGGACAGGATCGAGATCCACAAGGATGCTTTGAAAAAAGGCGAGAGAGTTCTTCTGGTCGACGACCTCCTTGCAACAGGCGGTACGGCGCTGGCCGCAGCAACCCTCATCGAAAAGCTCGGGGCCAAAGTCGTGGAGATGGTCTTCATCGTGGATCTGCCGGATGTGGGTGGGAAGAAGAAACTGCTGGAAAAGGGGTATAAGATTTTTGCCCTTACGGAGTTTGAGGGCGATTAGGTTTTGATACAAGAGATCAGCCTGCCGAAGGTGTTGTCGTGGGATGATGACTCTTCTTTGCTGATTATTCGCTGTTGACTTCAGAAGGCGATCTTCCTGTAACGTGAGAATGCATAATGGAACGTGACAACGGATTCGAAAAAACCAGTCACTAAAAATAAAAATTGTTGACATTCCGGGGGAAAAAGGTTAGTACTGAACAAAGTTCTGACCAGGGTGCCCGGGGGGACAATGGCACAAGTCATATGCACCATTCTTCTCAGTAGCATCCCGCACTGCTGCAGTCTTACTCTTTTCACATTTTCACAATCATCACAACAAAAAATCCTCGTCAACCTCCTGCAGGAGTTGAATATTTTTCAAGACACACGGTTCCAAAATCACCGGTGAAGGTCTTCGCATGAAAACCGATATGGCTGTTGCTTTCGCAATGCCGGGCAGATAGTGCGCCTTCATTTTGCATGTTAACGCGGGATAAAATAAATGGTGCGTGCGTCCTTGATACCATCATGAAATCATGAAATACTGTTAACCGATGGTGAAATAGCTAAGCAACGGTCGTCACCAGCGTCAAGCCTTATGACTATCGGGGTATATTAAAATCGCAGCAGTCGAAAGGAATGCCGTGTTTCCATCGGGCTGTACATCACTGTACAAGGCGCTCAGATCATCATGAAGCGAAAGATCGTTCTTTCATTTCTGGCCGTTTTTATTGTCTCGGCGCTCGGGTCGGCCTTCGCCATCCTGTACATCAGGAATACGACCGCCACCCTGAGCCGTCTTATCAGCCTCCACCAGGCTGAAAACCTCCATTTGCATCTGATTATGTCGATCCAGGCGGTACAGTCCGACCTCTCTACGG
>JBLMWN010000236.1:0-4625 GCA_050257255.1 Betaproteobacteria bacterium
ACCTCTCGATCCCCGTCGAAGCCTGTCGCCCCCTTCTTGCGGTAGTTTTTCCGCGGAGGACGCAGAGAAAATCTTCAGACCATTTTCCATGCTCTGATTTCTGTCCTCTGCAATTATATTACTCTATTCATCCCTGATATTCAACAACCTTCTTACAGCCTCGTCGCTCAAGCCATTAACCCTGATGATCTTTTCTCTCGATGTATGTCCGGATACGATTTCCACCCTGGATTTTGCCATACCGAGCCGATCAGACAGAAACTTGACCAGCGCTTCGTTTGCCGCTCCATCCACGGGCGGGGCAGTAAGTCTGATCTTGAGCCCGCCATCCTCCATCCTGAGAACTTCGTTTTTCGAGGCGCGGGGCTGGATTCTTATCGAGAACGTAGCCGAGGCCTCCAGCCCTTTATTCCGGAGCGGGCTTTTCTTGGGCGTCACCGCCGGCCTCCTCCTCGAAGTTGACCATTTCCTGGTGCATCTGGATGACCTTTTTGAGATCCTGCAGGAAATGATGCTTCCGCCGCTTCAGCTCCTGGATGTCCGATTCGAGCCGCACCTTTTCCTGTTGAGCATTTCCAACGATCTGTTGACTGCGGATCTCTGCATCCTTGATGATGAGCGCAGCCTCCCTGCGCGCGTTGTCCTTCTGGTCCTCCATAAGCTTCTGAGTCATGAGCATCGTGTTCTTGACGGTCTCTTCTTTCTGATCGAGCTCGCGAAGACGCTCTTCGTACGACTGCCGGAATTCACGGAGTTCCGTCACTTCGCGTACGATCGCTTCCATCTCGTCCCGCACGAGATCGAGAAACATTCCTACCTCGGTACGGTCATACCCGCGGAAACCAACGTGAAACCGTTTCTGCTGGATGTCGAGTGGTGTTACTTTTATGCCGTTGCTCATACCATGATCTCCTTTGACGATAGGGCCGCCTCCTCGCCTATCCCATCGAATATCCGATACGTTTAAGCGTATTGATGACGGCATACTGCAGGAATATAATGATGAGTATCGCTATCAGCGGGGAGAAATCAATCCCGACCTTGTAAGGCGGCACCAGTTTTCTGATCGGCCGCAGGACCGGCTCGGTTACCCTTGTCAGTATCTGCACGATCGCATTATAAGGATCGGGGTTCACCCACGAGATGAGTGCACGGATGATGATGATCCACATGTAGACGTTCAGGACGATATCGAGCACTTTGGCAATACCCAGAATGATATTTCCGAATAAGTACATTAATATTAATCCTCCTCAGAAAAGGGTTTTTAACAGCTTAAACTGTTCAAACCCTTTAAACCGATAGTATAGTCACTTCCCCAGTTCCCTGCTTCTTGCCGTAGCAGCTTCCACTGCATTCATGAGCGTTGCCCGGAGCTTGCCTTTCTCGAGCGCGTGAAGCCCCTCGATCGTGGTCCCTCCGGGAGACGTAACCATATCCCTGAGCTTGCCGGGATGCTCCTTTGTTTCCAGCACCATCTTGGCCGAACCGAACACGGTCTGCGCAGCGAGCTCGAGCGCCAGCTGGCGGGGCAACCCTGCCTTCACGCCGGCGTCGGAGAGCGCGTCGATGATCATGAACACATAGGCAGGTCCGCTTCCGGAGAGGCCGGTCACGGCGTCCATGAGTTTCTCTTCTACGACGACCGCCCTGCCCACGGAATTAAATATGTCCTGCGCAAGCGCCATATCGCCGTTCGTGGCGAATTTACCCCCTGCAATCGCGGCCGCACCCGCGAGTACAAGTGCGGGGGTGTTCGGCATCACGCGCACAACCCGGGAGCCGTCCCTGAGCGCTTTTTCGATCCTGGCAATGGCGATTCCTGCAGCGATTGAAATCACCAGCTTGTTGGTATCGACAGCAACGGCGATCTCCGCAAGGACCTTTTCGATTACCTGCGGCTTGACACTCAGAACAATGATGCCGGCCTCTCTCGTGGCATCCACATTCGTTTTCTGTATGATGATACCATACGCCTTTTTAAGATGTTCCCGCCGGTCCGGCGACACATCCGTTGCCAGAATCTGATCGGGCTTTGCCGCGCCTGCCGCAATCACCCCTTTGATGAGCGCCTCGGCCATGTGCCCGCCGCCCAGAAATGCGATCTTCTTCTCTATGGCCATATTGCCTCCGGCTGATACGAACTCACCACGAAGTCGCTGAGACACGGGGAAAAGCTTCAGAAATTCTACTTCTCCGTGCCCTCCGTGTCTCCGTGGTTGCACATTATCTGTTTCTTTCTCCGAATATCGCCGTCCCCACCCGAACCATGGTCGCGCCTTCTTCGATAGCCACTTCAAAATCGCCGCTCATACCCATGGACAGCTCTTTCATAGAAACGTTCGGGATATTCTCCTTGGCGATCTGCTCGGACAGTTCCCGCAGCTTGCGAAAATAGGGCCGCACTTCCTCGGGATCGATGAGGAACGGCGGTATCGTCATCAATCCTCTGACAGCAATATTCTTGAGCTTCGCCGCTTCCCGGACCAGCGCGGCCGCGTCCTGCATCGCGATGCCCGCCTTGCTCGCCTCGCCAGCGATGCTCACCTCGATCAGCACGTTCTGAACTTTCCCGATCCTGGCCGCCTGTTTATCGACCTCCTTCGCAAGCTCGACATTGTCGACCGAATGAATAAGATCAAAGAGCTTTACAGCGTACTTAGCCTTGTTCGACTGAAGATGGCCGATCAGGTGCCAGCCCGCAATCGGGCCGAGCTTCTCGATCTTCTCCTTCGCCTCCTGAACGCGGTTCTCGCCGAGAATCGCCGCGCCTGCCGCTACTGCCTCGCGAATCCTCTCGATGTCAACGGTCTTGGTAACCACAGCGAGCTTCACCGTTGATGGATCGCGACCGGCGCGCAGTGCTGCGGCGGTTATTCTGTCCACCACCGTCTTGAGGTTGTCTGATATCGACATAGAAAAAACTGCATCTCACGCAAAGACAGTCAGGTCGCAAAGAAATATTTAATGAAAATCTTTTGAATGTGGTTCTTTAATCTTTTCTTCGCGTTCTTGGCGACTTTGCGAGAAACCAGTTCCTTACGCTTTGATCAGGATCACCGACAGCATCCTGCCGGTCCGGCCCTCGGCACGGAATGAATAAAACAGGTCCTTTCTACACGAAGTACACAGTCCGATCGAGTGGATATTCTTCTCCTGCAACCCGGCCTGGATCAGTTCGAGCTTGTTCGCCTTGACCAGGTCTAGGCTCCACTTATTATTGCCTCGTGAAAAGACGACATCCTGCCAGAAGGCAAAAGCTTCTCTCACCCGTCCCATCACCGGCTCATCCACCTCGTAGCACTCAGGCCCGATGGCCGGGCCGATGGCCGCGATCATCCGGGATGGATTGGAGGCGAACTCGTCCTGCATCTTCTTTGCGACCTTCTGCACGATCTTCTTCACTGTGCTTCGCCACCCTGCATGGACTGCGCCAACAGCAGGTATAACAGGATCAACGAGAAGCACCGGCACGCAGTCGGCTGTCTCGACTCCGATGGCGATCTTCGGGGTGTTCGTAATGATGGCATCGGCTGGGAGCGTCCTTATCCTGTTGAAGTTCCCGTCGTCGACGGTAACAATGTCCTCACCGTGCACCTGGTTTACCGTAACCAGACGATCAGGTTCAATCCCCAACATCCGGGCGACAACGTTCCAGTCATTAATGGACTTGACGCCGTTATTCCTGGCTCCCAAACCGTTCTGCCGTGTCGTAAACGCATGAAGAAACGGCCCGCTCCGATTCAGGGCATCAATTGTTAAATGGTGAAAATCATTCAATCCGCGTCTATCCGTAACGATCTATGGTTAATCAAGCTTCTTCAGCCTTTACACACCCCACACGTCTTGCACACGCCGACCTTGCAGGGCGGCGTGAACTTACCTTCGAGGGCGCGTTCGTATTCATTTCTAAGATATTCTTTTCTCACGCCGATGTCAATAAAATCCCATGGCAAGGCCTCGTCGAAAGCCCGACGGCGGGATACATAAAAGTCCGTGTCAATGCCTGCTGCTATCGCGGCCTTTTTCCAGTCCCCTCCAGTAGTATGAGCAATCGCAACAAGCTTCCCGGCCCTCCTGTCTCCGCGCGAAAGGATCGCCTGCACATATTCCCACTTCGGCAGATCATGAATAATGTTCATGTTTCCGATCTTTTTCACGGCCTTTTCCAGAAAGCGAATCTTTTTGTTGAGGCTCTCGACAGGTTCCATAGGCTCCCACTGGAACGGAGTGAACGGCTTGGGCACAAAAGAATTTACCGAAAGAGTAATCCTGCCAATACGGCCCATGGGCCGCGCGTGTTTCAGCTGCACCTCGCGGACCTTTTCAGCAAGCGCGATCACAGCATCCATGTCCTCATTCGTTTCCGTCGGCAACCCGATGATGAAGTAGAGCTTAAGGTTCAGTATGCCGCGGCCGAATATCATATCAGCGGCGCGCAGAATATCCGATTCGGTGATTCCTTTATTGATGACTTTTCGGAGTCGCTCCGAACCTGCCTCGGGCGCGATGGAAATCGTCTTGTGCCCGCTTTTGGCCAGCCGTGCGATCAGTGCTTCGCTCACCGAATCCGCGCGGAGCGAGGACACCGATACGCCGCCTTCGATCGCGGCGCAGAGTTCCCC
>JBLMWN010000237.1:0-8649 GCA_050257255.1 Betaproteobacteria bacterium
CCATTCGCAACTTGCTTGCGCGCTTCGTCTCTCTTTGCCCTCGCCTCGACAAGAGAGATTTCAGGATAAGTTCCGAAAGAAAGCAGTTTCTCCTTTCCTCCGAAACGATACTTGAAGCGCCATAGCTTCCCGCCATTCGGTTTAACGAGCAAATACAATCCTTGCCCGTCAGTAAGTTTGTATTGTTTGACTTTTCCCTTCGCGCTTTTAACTTTGATGGCAGTCAACATGAATCGGTCCTCCATTTGGGGGTATCTTGCTTTGACTGGGGGTATAATACCCCAAAATATACCCCAAGATACCCCCAAATGTCAATGAATCAGGCTGGACAACCGAGGACGATATAAAAAGAAAAAGCCCATTTTTCAATGGGCTTATGCACTGCCTTGGATTTTGTCGGATTTAAAATTGGTGGACGAGAAGGGATTCGAACCCTCGACCCCCGCATTGCGAACGCGGTGCTCTCCCAGCTGAGCTACTCGCCCCTGGTCTTGAAGACGTACGGAAGGGAAGCGGGTATAATCTAATCTATCAGCCGGAATAAATCAAGCAAAAAATGGCAGAAGTACACGGTAAGGTGCCGGAAGCTTGAAAAAATAATCGGTCTTCCTATTCTCGCCCTGTTTCCCGGATTTTACATTCTGCGTCTCAGAGTTATTGACAAATCAATCCATCTCCGCTATAGTGTGCACGCTCAGGAAACAGGCTGCCAGTGAAAGGAGAACGGCAACAATGCGTGAAAGACAGAAAGAATTGCGCCGGAGGCGCAAACGAAGAGTAGAAACACTGCGGGCCAAGCGTAAGAGTGCACGAGTTGAAGCAGCAGCCAAAAAAGGGAAATAACCGATGCCCAACAGGCATGCAGGATCGATAGTATCAGCCATTCTGCTCCTTCTGGTCTGTATTGCCGTCCTTCTGCAGGCTGGCTGTGCGCCCAAACTGCCTCCGGAACCGATGTGGGAGAAAGATGCGCGCACGCTCCTCGACCAGGCTGACGGCCAGTTCAACAGAAAACAGTACGATCAGGCGTCAAAGACTGTGGATGCCTTCCTGTACCGGTATCCCACAAGCAGATCCCGGGACCGGGCGCTCTATCTCCTGGGTGAAATTCGCTTAACCCAGCGCGACTATACCAAAGCGCTCAAATACTATAAGGAGTTGATCCAGGAATTTCCCGCCTCACCCCTTGTATTATCCGCCAAATACCGGCTGAGCCAATGCTACTTCGAGTTGAAAGAGTACGACCTCGTCATCGCCAACCTCGAAGACCGAAGCAAGATATCGGACCCTTCACAACTCCGGCGTATCTCGGAAATGCTCTCCGTTTCCTATGCAGCCAAAAAAAATTACCTGCTGGCAGTCAAGGAGTTCGCCTTTCTCTCGACAGCCGCACAGACAGATCCGCAGAAAGCCGGGTATCGGGAACGCGTCCGTGAGATCGTTGACAAGAATCTGACTGAAGATGAGCTCAAGAGCCTCGCGGCCCAGACCGCCTATCCCGCGGACCTTGCCCAGCTGCGGCTGGCCGGGATGCTGATCGATCAACGGCAGTACCGGGACGCCGTCAGAATCGTAAAGGGTTTCCTCGAAAAATACCCCACCCATCCCGAGAAGACGCGCGCCGAAATGCTCCTGAACGACGCGACCGCCAAGCTCTCGGCGCCCCAATACTATATAGGGGTGCTTCTTCCCCAAACGGGACAGCTCACCCTTTTCGGTGATCGGGTGCTCAAGGGCATCCAGCTCGCAATTTACAACTACAATCTTCAGAGCCCCGATAGCCGCGTAGAACTCATTGTCAAGGATACGGAGGGCTCTCCGGAAAAAGCCGTCGCCGCTCTCAGGGAACTCGCATCCAAAGGCGTCATTGCTGCCATCGGCCCCCTGTTGACAAGAGAAGCGGAAACCATCGCGCCGGAACTGAACAAACTGAAAATCCCCGCGATCACACCGGCGGCCTCAGGCGAGGACGTCGGCATGCTAAGCCCCTGGCTTTTCAGGAATGCGCTCACCAATTCGAGCCAGGCCGCTGCGGCAGCCCATTTTGCGCTCGCGCAGAAACTGAAAAAAATTGTGATATTCTACCCGGACGATGCCTACGGCAAGGATCTGGCGCGGCTCTTTACGAGGAATTTGGAACGCAAGGCCGAGATACTGGCCTCCGTCTCTTATCCATCTGAGATAAAGGATTTTGGCCCCTATATCAGGAGGGTGATGGAGATTGACCTCCGGTCACGCAAGATAATCATCCCCGAGGATGAGGCCGCGAGGAAGAAACTGTTTCAGGAGTATACGCCGAGCTTCAATGCGCTCTACCTTCCGGGATATGCAGAGCGGGTCGGACTGCTGATTCCTCAACTCGCTTTTTACAACATCACCGGTATAACCATGATCGGATCGAACAACTGGGATTCCCCTGACCTGATTGAACGCGCCCAGCGCTATGTCGAAGGCGCCGTGTTCGTCGATGGCTTTTTCCCGGAAAGCGCCGACTCCGCAATCAAAGCCGTTGTCGATGCCTACCGTTCGGCATACCAGGAAGAGCCCGACATCCTCGCGTCCCAGGCCTACGACGCCGCAGCGATGGTGCTTTCCGTGCTCAAGCAGCACAAGGATACCCCGCAGGCGATCAGAGATGCCCTGCTGTCGCTCAAGGATTTCCCCGGCATCTCCGGCACAACTTCATTTACCGGAACAGGGGAGGCGCAGAAAAAACTTTTCCTGATCACGATTCGGGACGGCAGATTCATTCTCTCTTCCGATGAAAGATAACGCCCTTTCCGCTCAAGAACTGCGATAGGAACCACAGATGAATACGGCTCAAAACTAAAATGAATAACTTATGTCAGCCGAGAATTTTGCTCATTCGGGGCTGAAGGCTCTTTTCAGGATAATCCAAGTATAGCTGTTTTATTCAGTGGCCAAATCCTGTCTTTGAGTTCCCGGTTTTTTCTTGACAGGGCCCCGCTTTTTCTTTTAGTATCAATTTTTCGCTGTTCAGGACAGCCTCCATAATATGGAAGAACTTCAAAGTCTCAGCCTTATACAGAAGATTGTCGTCATGGCGCTCCCCCTTGTTTTCGCCATCGTTTTGCACGAGGTGGCGCACGGCTGGGTGGCGAACAAACTCGGCGACCATACGGCACGGGACATGGGGAGGCTCACCCTCAACCCGATTTCTCATATCGATATCTTCGGCACGATCATCATGCCGCTGCTCCTCTTTCTGCTCACCAACGGCAGGCTGGTGTTCGGTTATGCCAAGCCGGTGCCCATCAACCCTTATAATTTCCAGTATCCGAAAAAGGGCATGGCGCTTTCGTCGCTCGCCGGACCGGGGATCAATATGGCAATGGCGGTTTCCTTTGCATTCCTCCTTCGCGTCGTCCTGCCAGTGGTTGAAGGGTTCATTCCGAAATCTGCATGGCTGTGGCTGGAGCTTCCTTTGGTCCTTATGTTGGGCTATGGGGTTCTCATCAACGTCGCATTGGCCATACTGAATATGATTCCGATTCCCCCACTTGACGGCAGCAGAATTGTATACTGGATGCTGCCAAACAAACTTGCGTCTGCCTATTATCGTCTTGAGCCCTACGGCATGCTTATTTTAATGGCACTTCTTGCATTCAATATTCTCGGCTATATTGTCTGGCCGATCGTACAACCGATGCTCTATTTACTTCTCGGGGAAGATATTCTCGCTATACTCGTCCATTTTCTTTTTAAAGGATAATTACGCGCAAGGAGTCTCAACAAATACGTGTATGTCAAAGAAACGTGTCTTAAGCGGCATGCAGCCCAGCGGGCTGCTGCACCTCGGAAACCTTATGGGCGCCCTGGACAACTGGCGGAAGCTCCAGGACCAGTATGAGTGCTACTACTTCATCGCAGACTGGCACGCACTCACCACGAACTACGCCGACACGTCCAATATCCGCACCTACGTCAAAGAGATGGTCATCGACTGGATCGCGGCCGGCCTCGATCCCGAGAAGTCCGTGCTCTTCAAGCAGTCACTGGTCCCCGAGCACGCCGTGCTCCACGTGCTGCTGTCCATGTCCACACCGCTCCCGTGGCTCGAGCGCGTACCGACGTACAAAGAAAAGATGGAGCAGATCATGGACAAGGACATGCACACCTACGGGTTCCTCGGTTACCCCGTGCTCCAGGCCGCGGATATCCTGATCTACAAGGCGAACTTCGTGCCCGTGGGCGTCGACCAGCTCCCGCACCTCGAGTTGACGCGCGAGATCTGCCGCCGCTTTAATCAGTTTTACGGCGAGGTCTTCCCCGAGCCCCAGCCGCTTATGACGGAGTACCCCAAGCTCCCGGGCACCGACGGCCGCAAGATGAGCAAGAGCTACAACAATACTCTCAATCTGTCAGACAACCCCGAGGTGATCACCAAAAAAATCATGCAGATGGTAACGGACCCGGCCCGGGTGCGCAGGCAGGACCCGGGCAATCCTGACGTCTGCCCCCTCTTTACGCTCGACAGGATTTTCGCGCCCAAAGAGTGGTGCGATTATGTCAATGTGGAATGCCGGCGCGCCGGCATCGGGTGCGTGGACGACAAAAAAGAGCTGCTCAAGCACCTCCTCGCCTATTTGAAGCCCATCCAGGAACGACGGAAAGACCTTGCCGCCCGTCCCGAGAAGGTTTCCGAGATCATCGCAGAAGGCTCGCGCAAGGCGCGCATCGTGGCTCAACAGAACCTGGCCGAGGTGAACGAGGCGATGAAGCTGTAGGAAACGAGTGACGTTCAGGACATCGGCAAGACGACGAACCCGTTTCGGTATACGGCGACGTCGTTCGTCTTTTCCTTTTTCATTCACCATTCGATGATACGGGCAACAGCTCGACCGTTACCGGTTTTCATGGTTTTTCACGGCTTCCCGTCAGAAAAACCCTTGACAATACAAGGCATCTCCCCTATTATTTCTCTAGGCCATCTGAGAACATCGTGATGATAACCACTCTCCAGGACGTCTTAAAAGAATACAAATCCGACATGGAACGCATGGAGCACAGGATCCATGAGAGCCTGGGCACCGACGTTCCCCTCATCCAGCAGGTCAGCAAATACATCCTCGGGGCAGGCGGCAAGCGGTTCCGCCCCCTGCTGCACCTTCTCTCGTCCCGGCTCTGCGGGTACAGGGAACACAACGCCGAATATGTTCTCGGAAGCGTCGTGGAATACATCCATACGGCCTCACTCCTGCACGATGACGTCGTCGATGACGCCAAGCTCCGCCGCGGCCGCTCGTCGGCAAATTCGCTCTGGGGCAATCAAGCGAGCATCCTCGTCGGCGATTACCTCTACTCCAAGGCCCTCTATCACGCCGTTCGGCTCCAGAACCAGCGCGTCATGGACGTCCTCTCTGAAACCACGACGACCATGTCCGAGGGCGAAGTGCTGCAGCTCATGCAGATACAGAATGCGGACATCACCGAAGCTGACTATTTCAGGCTCGTCGAATGCAAGACCGGCGTCCTCATTTCAGCATCGTGCCGGCTTGGCGCAATCATCAGCAAGGCGCCGCTTTCGCAGGAGGACGCCCTCGCCGCATACGGCAAAAAACTCGGCCTTGCGTTCCAGATCACTGACGACACACTCGACTATGCCGCCGACCAGAAGCAGCTCGGCAAAGTGCTCGGCAAAGACCTTGCCGAGGGCAAGGTGACTCTTCCTCTCATTTACCTTATCCACAAGGCGGATGACGAAGAACGGGGGCATCTCAGGAACATTCTGCAGGCCGATGCGATGACCGACGGCGATCTCAGCTATACCTTGAGGCTCATGAAAAAATACGGATCTGTCGACGAAGCCCTCAGCGTCGCCCAGGCGCTTTCGAACGAGGCCAAGGCGACCCTTGCAATATTTCCCGACTCATCGCCACGCCATGCGCTTACGGCGCTCGCTGACTACGTGGTGCAGCGGGAGATGTAATGCATCCTCTCGTCAAACTGGCAAAAAACGCGGTCGAACTGTACGTCAGGGAAGGCAAGACCTACGAAGTGCGTGACGAAGAACTCACACCCGAGCTCAGAGTGCGCGCCGGGGTGTTCGTCTGCCTGAAAATTCTCGGCACCCTCCGCGGGTGCATTGGAACATTCCTGCCCATGGAGCCGACAATCGCCCACGAAACCGTGAGGAACTCGATCAGCGCCGCTACCTGCGACCCCCGCTTCTCATGCATCCGTGCAGACGAGCTGGACAAGATCGAGTACACTGTGGATGTTCTGACGACACCCGAAAAGGTCGCGAGCAAAAGCGAACTCGATCCCCGGCGCTATGGTGTTATCGTGCAAGCCGGTGGAAGACGAGGCTTGCTGCTGCCGGATCTCAAAGGCGTCGATACTGCTGACTACCAGATCAGCATCGCCATGCAGAAAGCGGGGATTTCTCCCGGTACGACCGTGGAATTATACCGTTTTGAGGTCAAGCGGTACGAGCAATAGATTTAACGATCACCATTTTGAAGGAGGGAAGGAAGAACCAATGGAAAGGCCGGACAGAAATGAAAAAGATGACGCACAGAAGGCAAAGCTTATTTTTCTCTCGCTGGCAGCGCTGGTAACCATTCTTCTTATCTGGAGCTTGTACGCCACAAACAAGGCCAGAACGGAGCGCGATACGGCCAAGCAGGAAACCGAAACGCTGAAGCAGGACAATGCAAAACTCGAGCAACTCCTGAAGGACCAGAACCAGGAGGTCGACGCGCTCAAGAAAAAACTGCAGCAGTGCGAGGCCAAGCCCAAGGCGAAGCCTGCGGTGAAAAAGAAAGCTCCGGTCAAGAGAACAAAGAAATCGTCCACGTCGACCAAAAGGAGGTAGCTTCGTTTCGACGATGCGCACGACGACAAGCGTGCGGAACGGGAGGTCATCTCCGTGCGGTCTCTCGTTGGAGTGCCCGCGGTTGACGCCTGCCGGTCAACCTTTTTACTGTAAGGGAGTGCACCATGAAAAATAGCCAAACCGTGAGTTCCTATGAATATAAAAATGACTTCTTGTACATCGTGATCCGCGAGATGCCCGAACGAGGCCCGCAAACCTACCTGTACTGCTGCGGGATCAACACTCCCCGGTTCGATCCTCTCTGCTGGGGAAAGGCCGGAATCTGCTCGAACCCCGCCTTCAAGGGGCTGCAACTGCTGCGGGCCGATGTCTCCGCATTCGCATTGAAAAAGAACATCCTGCCAAAGCCGGCCGAAGTGAACGATTGCGTCCCGATCACGCATCACGGCCACGGATGGTACCGTGAGAACCTGCTGCTTACCAAGGCGTCCTCCAGGATCATCCGGGAGATTCTCGAGTACAGCGTCCTGGACCTCGTCAAGACAGTACTGGTCGTCTGCGCCCCTGAGGCAAAGATTCCCGAAACGCTTCCGAATCCTCCGGCGCTGCAGAAGTGGCTTGAGTCGCTGAGTGTCAAAAAGTAAGGATTTTCCCCCGCGGGTTGATGCGGGGAAAACGGATTTTAAAAACAGTTGTCATCAAATTGGCACGACTCCAATCTGCGTAACTGTATGATCATCTGCGTCCTATTGGGTTTTTCGTGCTTCTGAGGATTACATGAATGACCTCCGTCGCCATCATCAAGGACGACCGATATCTGGAACACCATGCCGGTGGAGGACACCCCGAGAGTCCCGACCGACTCCGTGTCATTCATAACCTGATCGACGCGGAATTCAGCGGTCTTCCTCGGATCACACCCCGCCTCGCTACGGAAAACGACCTCGCTCTTGTGCACGACCCCTTCTACATCCAGGCCGTGGCGAACACGGAGGGGAAAACGTTCTCACGACTCGACCCCGATACCGGGCTTTCGGCCCGGTCCTACGAAATCGCCCGTCTCGCCGCCGGCGGTCTGCTTCAGGCAGTTGACTCTCTGATTCAAACTCAGAATGCAGGACTCAAAACTTCGAACTCAATATTTGCCTTCGTCCGTCCTCCCGGCCACCATGCCGAGCCCAGCCGGGGCATGGGATTCTGCATCTTCAACAATATTGCGATCGCCGCAGAATATGCAAAGGAGAGATACGGTCTCAGGCGGATCCTGATCGTCGATTGGGACCTGCACCACGGAAACGGCACGCAACGCGCGTTCTACGAAGACCCTGCTGTGCTCTTCTTTTCTTCGCACCAGTATCCTTACTATCCGGGCTCCGGCTATTTCGACGAGATCGGAAGCGGCAAAGGCGAGGGTTTCACGGTAAATGCCCCCTTCTCCGCCGGGTTCGGAGACAACGAGTACCTGGCGGTATATAATCGCATCCTCAGACCCATCGCCCTTGAATTTAAACCCGAGCTCGTCCTCGTCTCAGCAGGATTCGACCCCTATGTCGAAGACCCCTTGGGCGGAATGGAAATGACCGGCGAAGGATTCGGCTCCCTAGCGTCTCTCGTACGCGACATCGCCGAACAAACCTGCGGCGGCAAAGTCCTTCTCACCCTCGAAGGCGGGTACAATCCAGAAGGTCTGCGCGAGGGAGTAAGATCCGTGCTCCAGGCATTCACAAAACCTCACACAACGGTACCGGTCCCTGTTGCTCCTGCAGCCGAACGGGTCATCCAGAACATCATCTCCCGTCATAAAAAGTATTGGAACAGTTTAAAGTAGCATGTGTGCCTCTTCACATCCC